>JBKHIN010000005.1:0-24960 GCA_046538635.1 Alphaproteobacteria bacterium | reverse complement strand
TTAATTGATTCTCCGTGCCTCATATCTGATATAGGCGCGAAACGGGCATCCTCCCGCCGGTGCCGTCTTGTGCAGGCAGGCGCAGTTCAGGACGAGGGCGCGAGGCGAAGGGATGCGCTCCGGGAGGGGCGTCGCCGCTGGACTTGCCACGGCAGCAAGTTCTCAGGGCTTTGATTTCAGCACCACCGCACGGGTTTCTTCCCCGGTAACCAGGCTGCATTGATCGGTACGCATATCAAGGATGACACCGGATGGGCAGCTGTCAGTGGCGATGGGTATCAGGGCTGAGAAAGATCGGGAAACAGGGTCATGTACCACGACAAAGGGCTGAACGCCGGTCGGGAGCGGAGCGGTCCTCGGATCTGCTTCCCGGGTTCCGGCGCCGGGTTCTCCGGCGAGCGGCGGTTGGCCGGTCCGGGTTTCCTGCAAAAAGGCGCGCCCGGAATTTCCGGACGCGCCTTCTGCCCTGAATTGCCGATGCGGCAACCGCCGCAGGCAGTGCTGGTGCCTTACGTCATGCCGGGCACGCCGATATCGCGCCGGGCGGTGATGATGGTCGTCATCATGCCCACCACCACGTCGAACAGCGCCATGACGGTGATCAGGAAAAACGTGGTCGTGCCGAAATTCGGCACCATGAGAAACAGCAATATGGCGATGACGAACACCAGCGCCGAGAGCCCGTGATTGCCGAGCGAAAGCTTGTTGGTGTTGGTCGCTTTGAGAACTTCCAGCGCCAGCAGCACCAGACCGACGGTGACGAAAATATCGCCGGTCGTTATCAGCCACGGATTATCCGGCGGCGCCGAGGGCAGATTGGTGATGCTGAAGGCAGTCGCATTCAGAAATTCACTCATCCCTGTATAATCGCTGAACATGCCCGGGCCCATGAACGCAACGACCGCGTAGGCAACAACCAGCAGCCCAAGAAACGGCAAAACGGCAAACATCATGGTCTCATCCCTCCTCCTCTTGTGGGCGCAAGCCTGCCCCGCCCAACTTCATCGTTAACACACAGTTTCCCACGGCATGTACTCCCCGCAAACCAAAATCCGAGGGATATTTGCCGGGGGCTCACGCTTGAGGAGACTTTGTCTGGTCAGCGCGCGCGGGGGCTGAGGCTTCGCGAGTCTCCCCCGGTTGAGTCCAGGCCCGGGCCTTGCGGCGCATCCAGAACATGGCGCCGATCCACGCGGCGGCAGCCGCCGCGACCAGCGCGACGGCGGCAATGCTGCCCTCCTGCAACAGTTTGGAGAAACTGGCGCCGAACAGGGCGATGAAGGCCATCTTGGGCACGATGCCCACGGCCGTTCCGATCAGGAACTTGCGGTAGCTGATGTGGGAGAGGCCCGCCATCATGTTCACGGCCACGAAGGGCCCTGCCGGCACATTGCGCAGCAATATTACCGAGGCAATGCCATGGCGGCCGAGGCGTTCGCTGACTCCGTTGAGGCGCGTGCCCCCGAAACGCCGCAGCAGCTCGCCGCCGAACAGATGGCCCAGCACAAAGCCCACGCTGGAGCTCATCATGGTGCCTGCCCAGGACAGGGCGAACCCCCAGAGCGGGCCGAAGACCACAACGGCAGCGGCGATCATCACGAATTGCGGGAAGCCGGTCTGGCCCAGCACGACGAAAATGCCGAGCGTGAGAAAGGGCGCCCAGGGCGTGTTGCGCGCGAGCGTCATCAGGCTTTCCGGATCGAAGCCGCCCTCTCCCTGCAGCGAGCGGCCCAGCAGCACCGCCGCAAGCACCACCGCGAGGGCGATCGCACTCGCCCGCAATCCCAGAAGCAGGCCGCCGGGGCGGCGCACGGCGGGGGCCGTGTCGGCCGTCTCGGCGGCTTTGGCGGCGGCATCACTCATGCGGCGCTCCTGCCTTTTCGAAAGCGGGTTCCGGCCGCCAGCCAGTTCCCCCTCACAACTCGTTCCTCGCCCCCGGCAACCGGCAGCGCCGTTTCAGCCAGATCACGCCCAACAGATCGCTGAACGACACCAGGAGCCGGTCGAACACCCCGTATTTCGAATTGCCGTGCCGGCGCGGCCGGTGGCTCACCTCCACCCGCGCGACGAGATAGCCCTCACGGAGCATCAGCGCCGGCAGGAAGCGGTGCATATGGTCGAAATAGGGCAGGCGCAAGAACCCCTCGCGCGAGAACGCCTTCAGGCCGCAGCCGGTGTCCCGCATGCCGTCGTTCAGGAGGCGCTGCCGGACACCGTTCGCGACGCTGGACGCCACGCGTTTAAGCATACTGTCCTGCCTCCTGCGCCGCTGTCCAGCCGCCATCATCAGGTCCGGCGGCGCGCCGGCATCTTCGAGCGGCGCCAGCACGGCGGGGATGTCGGCGGGATCGTTCTGGCCGTCCCCGTCCAGGGTGACGACGAGCCGGCCCCGCGCGGCCAGTATGCCGGTGCGAATGGCTGCGCTCTGGCCCGAATTGCGCTCATGCGCCAGAATGCGCAGCCTTGGCGAGGCGGCCTTTTCCCGCTTCAGCACGTCGCATGTGGCATCCGTGCTGCCGTCGTCCACGAAAATGACCTCGTAGTCGCTGCGCGGCTCCAGCGCCGCCACGATTTCGCGCAGCAGCGGGACGACGTTTTCTTCCTCGTTCTTGACCGGGACGACGACGGACACGTTGATCTCGCCGGAAACCTCTCTCCCCCCGTGAAGCTGACCTGCCCCTTGCGCCACTGCCCCATGACTTTCCGTAGCTGAACCCCGTTTCCCGTTGTCCGTGCCGGGAAAAATTCTCTATCACACGCCCGCCGGAGCCTTGCAAGGTCCGCACCGGGTCATGCGGACGCGAGACAAGGGCGCGCCGCTGTTGTAGGCTCCGCCCGGCTTTTCTGCTGCAGGGATTCGGGGATGGCGGAGGTAACGACAGGCACGGCGTCCGGCGCCGGGGGGCGCCGGTCATTCTTGCGCACGCTCGCCGGGGCGGCGTCCGACCGCCCGCATCTGGCGCTGGTCGTTCTGTGCCTTTTCGTCTACCTGCCGGGCTTCGTCTCCATGCCGCCGCTGGACCGCGACGAATCCCGTTTCGCCCAGGCCTCCAGGCAAATGCTGGAGCGCAACGACTTCGTGAACATCCGCTTCCAGGACGGACCGCGCAACAAGAAGCCGGCCGGCATTCACTGGCTGCAGGCGGCCTCGGCGGCGGCGGCGGGCGGCCCGGAGCAGGCGGGCATCTGGGCCTACCGGCTGCCCTCGGTGATCGGCGCCATTCTGGCCGTGCTCGCCATTTTCCATCTGGGGCGATTGCTGTTCGGCGCGCGCGCGGGTCTTCTGGGCGCCGCCCTGATGGGGGTGACTGGCGCCCTTATCGCCGAAGCGAACATCTCCAAGACCGATGCCGTCCTGCTGGCGACCGTGGTTTCCGCCCAGTTCGCCATTGCGCGCTTTTACCTGCACGCACGCGGCCGCATCGAGGCGCCGCCCGGCATCAAGACCGTGCTCCTGTTCTGGATCGCGCTGGGGGCGGGCATTCTGATCAAGGGGCCGATCATGCCCATGGTCATCGGGCTGACCATTCTGGCCCTCAGTATCGCCGACCGGGACTGGTCCTGGCTCAAGGGCATGCGTCCGCTTCTGGGCGTGCCCGTCGCGGCGGCCATCGTCCTGCCCTGGGGGCTCGCCATTCTGTTCGAGACTCAGGGCCAATTTTACCGCGAGTCGGTGGGCGTCGATCTCATCCCGAAAATCCTGGGCGGGGTGGAGTCGCACGGTTTCCCGCCCGGCTTCTATCTGGCGCTGGTGTCGCTGACCTTCTGGCCGGCCTCGCTGTTTCTGTGGCCCGCCGCGCGGGCGCTGTGGCGCAACCGCCTCGATCCCGCCTTCCGCTTCCTGCTGGCGTGGATCGTGCCTTCGTGGGCCGTGTTCGAGATCGTGCCCACCAAGCTGCCCCACTACGTAATGCCCACCTATCCGGCGCTGGCGGTGGCCGTGGCGGCTGTGGTGCTGGGGCTTGCGCCGGGGGGATTTGACCGTTTGTCGAAATGGCTGCTGCGCGGCAGCGCCGCGATCTGGGCGTTGGTGGGCCTCATCGCCGCCGCCGCGGTCGCCCTGGCGCCCCGCTGGCTGGGGCCGGGCATCAGTCCGCTCGAGGCCGGGCTGGGGGCACTGGGCGCCGTGCTGGTCATGGCGGGCCTTTACTGGGCGTGGACCCTGCGGATGGAGCGGGCGGTCGCCGCCGCCCTGGCCGCCGCGGTCATTCTCTACGGCACGGCGCTGCAACTTTCCGGTCCGCGGCTGGACAAGCTGTTTTTGAGCCCGCGCCTTGCCGAAGCCGTGGAGCGTCAGGAGGGCGGGGGCGATTTGCCGGTGATCTCCACAGGCTATGCGGAACCCAGTCTCGTCTTCCTTCTGGGGACGGACACGAAACTGGCACCGCCGCGGGAAGTTCCGGCCTTCCTCAAGGCCCATCCGGACGCCGTCCTGATTCTCTCGGACGGACTGAAGGAGCGGGTTCTCGACTCCGTCGAACAGGCCGGCATGTCGCTGGAGGCGGTGGATAAGGTGGACGGGGTGGACCGGGTTCTGACGCTCTACCGGCGCACGGACCGGACGGCGGCGGACAGGTCACGATAGGACAAGGTTCGGGCCGAAGGGGGGCACGAGCATGACGGACGCCAAGGACTCACAGTATTTCCGGCTCGCCCTGGTGCTGGTCGTGGCGCTGGCGGCGGCGCGCATCGCCGTGATCGCACTGTCGGATCTCAATCTGTATCCGGACGAATCCCAGTACTGGTTCTGGTCCCTGACGCCCGATCTCGGCTATTTCTCCAAGCCGCCCGTGCTCGCCTGGATCATCGGCCTGACCACCGCCCTGTGCGGACAGGAGGAATTCTGTATCCGGCTCGGCTCGCCCCTTCTGCATGGCGCGACAAGTATCGCCATGTTCGCGCTCGGCAGGCTCCTCTACGACGCCCGCGTCGGGTTCTGGGCGGCGGTCATCCATGCCACGCTTCCGGCCGTGTTCTATTCGGCCAATCTCATTTCGACGGACGTGCCCCTGCTGTTTTTCTGGGCCGTCGCCATGATCGGCCTGTGGCGGCTGATCGAAACGCCGAACTGGGGCTGGGCGCTGCTTACCGGGGCGGCCATCGGCCTCGGCCTCATGAGCAAATACGCCATGAGCTACTTTCTCATCGGCGCGGCGCTGTTCATGCTCTTCGACGCTCGTGCCCGCGCCCGTGCCGTCAGCCTGCAGATGGCCGCCGTGGCGCTGATCGCCGCAGCGATTTTCGCGCCCAATGTGTGGTGGAACCTGTCCAACGATTTCGCCACCGTGTCCCACACGGCGGCGAACGCCAACTGGACGGCGCGGGATCTGTTCAATCCGGACAAGCTGCTCAAGTTTCTGGCCGACCAGCTTCTTGTCTTCGGCCCCGTCCTGTTCGCGGCGCTGATCGGGTGGCTGCTCACCGTCCGTACGCGGCTGAAGGAAAGTCCATCCTTCCGGCAGGATCTTTACCTCCTGTGCTTCACCCTGCCGCCGCTTCTCATTGTGGCCGGGCAGGCCTTTATTTCGCGCGCCAATGCCAACTGGGCCGTGACCGCCTATGTGGCGGCCACCGTGCTGGTGACGGCCTGGCTGTTACGCGCCCGCCGCCGCCTCCTGCTGCAGATATCCATAGGCCTGCATGCCGTCTTCGGTGCCCTGATCTGGGCTCTGGTGCTGGCCCCCGAGACAGGGCAGTCCGCGCTGGGTCTCGATGCCCGGCCCATCCGGGATATGACCGGCTGGGACACGGCAGCGGAAAAAATATCGGCCCATCTGCACGCGGACGGCACGCCATACACGGCGATCCTCACCGACAACCGGTTCGTTCACGCGTCGCTGGCCTACTACATGCGGAAGGAGGACGTGCCTCTCAAAGCCTGGGATCCGGACGGTGTCCCTGACGATCATTTCCAGATGGTTGCGCCCTTCGGTCCGTCCGACGACGGAAAGGTGCTTCTGGTCTCGAGGCGGGGGCGGACACCGAAACTGCTCGATCACTTCGAACATGTGCGCTTCATCGACGCGATGGTGCTCGACATCGGAAGGAGCCGCACGCGCACACTGCGCCTTTATGAACTCAGCAGGCTGAAGGAAGGAGAAGAGGGGAATTCGTAGATCCCATGCGGCCCGCCCGCATGGAATCTACGCCCGAAATAACCTTCTCACCCGAACCTCAACCCCGTCGCTTCTTCCAGTTCGCCGAGAGCTGCCGCCGGGTCCACGACCTTGATGGTGGTCATGCCCATCGCCCGGGCCGGTTTGAGATTGATTCCCAGGTCATCCAGATAGACGCATCCGGACGGTTCAACCGACAGTGCCCGGCACATCATTTCGTAAATGCGCGGATCGGGTTTGCGCATACCCACTTTCGAAGATTCGATCACATGATCGAACAGCGACATAATCCGGGCGATCTGCGCGGCTCTGTCCGCATGGCGTCCATAGCGCCAGAAATCCTCGCCTTCCTTGGGCAGCACGTTGTTGGTGATACAGCCCGTCTTGAAATGATCGCCACAAAAGGCCAGCGCGCGCACCATTTCCGGGCGGATATCGCCATGCAGAAGCTCGATCACGTCCGCGCCCGGCACTTCATGGCCCTGCGCCCCGGATTCTTCGGCAAAGAGCCGGTCGAATTCCTCCAGTGAAATTTCGCTGCGCTCGAAGCGCGCCCAGGCATTGCCGTCGGGATTGGCGGCGTTCACCATGCGGATGAAATCGCGGGGCAGGCCGTGTTCCGCCTCGTAGCGGTTGAAGGCCTCGAAAGGCGAGGTTGTGATGACCCCGCCGAAATCCCACAATACGGCTTCGATCTCCGGCCGCATCAGGCCTCCGGGCGCCCTTCGGGCGGCATGGGCCTTATGCCCAGCTTGCGGAACAATTGCGTGTCCCGCGCTTCGTCCGGATTGGCCGTGGTCAGCAGCTTGTCGCCAATGAAGATGGAATTCGCCCCCGCCAGGAAGCACAGCGCCTGCAATTCGTCGCTCATGTTTTCCCGGCCCGCCGACAGCCGCACCACAGAACCGGGCATCAGGATGCGCGCCGCCGCCACCGTGCGCACGAATTCGATGCCGTCGAGCGGCGGCGTGTTTCCTACCGGCGTGCCCTTGGTGGGCATGAGCGCGTTGATGGGCACGGAGCCCGGATGTTCCGGCAGATTCGCCAGCGTCATCAGCATGCCCGCCCGGTCCCGGCGGCTTTCGCCCATGCCGATGATGCCGCCGCAGCACACCGCCATGCCCGCCTCGCGCACGCGCGCCAGCGTGTCCAGCCGGTCCTGATAGGTTCGCGTTGTGATGATTTCGGGGTAATACTCTTCCGAGGTGTCGATGTTGTGATTGTAATAATCGAGCCCCGCCTGTTTCAGCCGCCGCGCCTGCGCGTCCGTCAGCATGCCCAGCGTCATGCAGGTTTCCAGTCCAAGCGCCTTGACGCCCGCCACCATATTGCACAGGGCGTCCATGTCGCGGTCTTTGGGTTCGCGCCAGGCCGCGCCCATGCAATAGCGCGTGGCGCCGCGTTCCTTCGCCTGCTGCGCCCCGGCGATCACGCTGTCCGCGTCCATCAGTTTCGTGGCCTCTAGGCCCGTATCGTAGTGGGCGGACTGGTTGCAATAGCCGCAGTCCTCCGGGCAGCCGCCGGTCTTGATGGAGAGCAGGGTGGACATCTGCACCTCGTCCGGCGCGAAATGAGCACGGTGCGCCGTTTGCGCCCGGAACATCAGTTCGGCAAAGGGCAGTTCGTACAGGGAGAGAATCTCGTCCAGCGTCCAGTCGTGACGTACGGCCGGATTGTCGCCGGCGGGCGCGGAGGGCGTGCGGTCAAGGTCCATCGGGACTGTCCTTTCGGGGCCGTCGAAGGCGTGCGGCTACTCTTCTATCACGATACGGCCGTGGCCCGGCGGGTCAAGGTTGCGCCGGATCACGCAAGTCTTGGCCTGTGGTGCCTGCATGGGATAAGAAGGATTCTTACCGTGCCGGTCCGGCTGCGAGCCGGTGCGGATGCCGGGGTGGTTTCGAAGAACATGTAACAGGGGGCCGACGCGTATGACCGTCTTCTCGCGCTGCAGCGCCGCAATCGTACTGGTATTGGCCGTAGCCGGGCCGGGCGCCCACGCACTCGACGACGTGCCCTTGCCCCGCCCGGCGCCCGAGAGCATCAAGCCGGACCAGCCCGAGCCCTCCGAAGCAAATGCGCAGGTGGCGGCCCCTGCGGTGAACTCGCCCGTGATCGGCGCAAAGGCGGCGGAGTTTCAGCAGGTGAAGGACTGGACCGTCAAGTGCCGGACAGGCGGCCAGAAGCGCTGCATCCTCTATCAGACCGTCCTCTTCGGACACGAGAATCCCTCCGTCATCGTCGCGCGGGCGGGCTTTGTGGACGGGGTGAGCGATCCGGTGCTCGAAGTGCGCGTGCCCATGGGCGTGCGCCTGGCCACCGGGCTCACCGTCGCGGTGGACGGACAACCCGCCATCACCCTGCCTTTCGAGCGTTGCGCCCAGGAGGGCTGCGTCGCCCAGGCCCTGCTCAGGCAGGATCTGCTCGCCAAGCTGAAACAGGGCAGGAAACTGGACCTGCAGGTCGAGGATCAGGCCCGCAACACGGTCAATGTGCGCATGTCGCTGGTGGGCTTCTCCACCGCGCTGGATATGACGAACGAGTAACTGCCGGCGGGGCCGGAGGGTGCAACCCGGCAGGGGCGGCGCCCGCACAACTTTGCATCGGTCACGCCTCCCCCTTTTTTGCCGGAAATCAGGGCCGCCGCCCTCTCGACAACCGGCCCGCAATGTCGCAGTTTGCCTTGTGTTCTTACGGTGACTCGGTACCGGCGGCGGACGCCGGGGGCGCATTGCAGGGGCCGGAGCGTCCCTGCGCAGTTTCGTGTTGTTCCACACGCGGCGGCGTGCCGCCCTTCAGCCGGAACGAGCCGGAAACGGAGAGGGGTGCGGCATGTCCAGAGTTGCGGCAATCGCAATCGGCATCGTGGTCCTGGCGGCGGCCGCCGCCGGAGCGTGGTTTTACGTCAACGGAACGGAAGAGGGATTCGGCCCTGAGGACGATGCCGTTCGTGAAGATGTCCGCCCCGCCGAAACCGGCGCCGAACCCACTGCGGCGCCCGAATCGGCCGCCAGCGCAGACAGCGGGGACCGCGAGGCGGCGGCGGCTGAAACCGAAGGCCCGTTCGAGGCGCTGCGGGTGCAGGTCAGCACCAAGTCGGACGAACCCGAGGCCTGCCTGGTCTTCAGCCGCCGCCTCGACGCTACGGGCGAAACCGACTATCAGGAATATATCCGCGTTTCGCCGCGCGCCGATTACGGCGTCTATGCCGAGGACGTTTTCCTGTGCCTGACGGGCCTGGACTACGCCAAGAGCTATTCGGTGACCGTGCGCGAAGGCCTGCCTTCCGCAACCGGCGAAAAGACTGCCGGCGATCAGACCTTGTCCGTGGAGCTGAAGGACCGGCCGTCTGCCGTTCACTTCGGCAAGGGCCTGATCCTGCCCCGGCAGGTGGCGAAGGGCGTTCCCATTGCCACCGTCAACGTCGAGCGGCTGAAGATCCGGATCTATCGTGTGGGCGACCGCATCCTCGCGCGCATGCGCTATCATGTGCTGGACGACCGCACCCTCTCCCAGTGGGAACAGAACAACATCGCCGATGACGAGGGCGCCCTGGTCTGGGAAGGCGAAATGGACGTCCCGCAGGCCGAACGCAACCAGACCACCGAAACCGTGTTTCCCTTCCGCGAGGCCATTCCCGGCGATAAGCCCGGCGCCTATCTGATCGTCGCCGAAAACGCCGAGGAGGAAGAGAAAGGGAACAGCCGCCGCTACCGCCGCATGGCGGGCCAGTGGGTGATCGATTCCGATCTCGGCATCACCAGCTTTTCGGGCGGCGACGGTCTGCACCTGTTCGTCCGCTCGCTGCGGACTGCGCAGCCTCTCTCCGGGGTGCGGCTGGCGCTCATCGCGAAGAACAACGAGATCCTGGGCGAGGCCCGCACCGATGGCCAGGGCGCAGTGCGCTTCGATCCGGGCCTGACGCGCGGCGAGGGCGGCATGAGGCCGGTCGCCGTCATGGCCTATGGCGCGAACAACGATTTCAACTATCTGGACCTGCGCCGTCCGGCGCACGACCTTTCCGACCGGGGCGTCGGGGGGCGCGCGGTACCGGGACCCGTGGACGCCTATGTCTATCTGGACCGGGGCATCTACCGGCCCGGCGAAACCGTCCATGCCGTGACCATGCTCAGGGATCGAAAGGCCGCCGCCCTGCAGGACGCGCCCCTGACCCTCGTGATCCGCCGTCCGGACGGCATCGAGTACCGCAAGCTGGTCCTGAACGATCAGAAGGCGGGCGCCGCCCATGCAGCGGTGGAACTGTCGCGCACGGCGCCGCGCGGACGGTGGCAGGCCGTCGCCTATACCGATCCGGAGGGCGATCCGGTAGGCCGCGCGGGCTTCGCCGTGCAGGATTTCGTGCCAGAGCGGCTCGCGGTCGGCGTCGAGCCGCGGACGGAGCGTTTCGTGGCGGGCGAGGAATTCGCGCTCGACGTCACGGCGCGGTTCCTCTATGGCGCCCCGGCCGTGGGGCTCGAGGGCGAGGCGGAACTTACGCTCAGCCGCGACCCCCAACCCTTCCCCGAATACAAGGCCTACCGCTTCGGGCGGGTGACCGAATCCGTGCCCGACCGCGTCATCGAACTGGAGATGACCGACACGGACGAGGAGGGGCATGCCACGGTCAGCGGCACGTTGAAGGTGGCGAAGAAACTCACCAATCCGCTGCGCGCCAGGGTCCGGGTCTCGGTGTTCGAGCCCGGCGGACGTTCCACCGACGAAACGGTCTCCGTGCCCGTTCAAACTGGCGACGTGCTTCTGGGCGTAAAGAAACAGTTCGAAGGTTCCTCGGTCGCAGAGGGCGAGGAAGCCGGGTTCGGGCTCATTGCCGTCGACGGCGAGGGCGAACGCATCGCCCGTGAGGACGTCGGCTTCAAGCTGGTGCGCATCGCCTATCGCTATCAATGGTTCTACCGGGACAATCGCTGGCGCTATGAGTGGACCTCCACCGAAAGCGTGGTCGAGGAGGGAACGCTCGATATCTCCTCCGACGCCCCGGAGCAACTCACGCGCGGTCTGGATCCCGGCAGCTACCGGTTTGAGGTCGCGGACAAGGCTTCCGGCGCGGCCACCAGCGTCAATTTCCATGTCGGCTGGTGGTCGGGCGGCCGTCAGGGCCCGGATAATGTGGCCGTGGTCGCGGACAAGCCGAAATACAAGACGGGCGATACGGCGCGCCTGACGGTGACGCCGCCCGTGGCCGGAAAAGCACTCATCGTGATTGCCCGCGACCGCATGTTTGAATCCCGCCTCGTCGACCTCCCGAAGGAAGGCCGCACCATCGACGTCAAGGTATCAGAGGACTGGGGCTCCGGCGCCTATGTTCTGGTCACCGCCTACCGTCCGCTGGCGGAGGGCAGTCCGCGCGCGCCCGTGCGCGCCGTGGGGGTGAGCTGGCTTCAGGTGGATCAGTCGGACCGTACTTTCGAAGTTTCGATGGAGGGTCCGGAGAAAGTTGATCCCGAAACCACGGTCACCGTGCCGGTATCGGTCCGCGCGAACGGCGAGGCGCCCGACTCGGCTTTCGTCACCCTCGCAGCCGTGGACGAAGGCATCCTTCAGCTTACGAATTTCTCCAGCCCTGCGCCGGAGGACTATTATTTCGCCAAGCTGCGCCTTGCCTTCGACATGCGCGATGACTATGGCCGGCTGATCGAGGCCAGCGACGCCGTCATGGGCGAGATTCGCTCCGGCGGCGGCGCGCCTGCGGCCGAACCGGCCATGCTGCGCGCCACGGGCGGGGGGCTCGACACCATTCCCACCCGGACCGTTGCGCTGTTCTCCGGCATCGTCGAACTCGATGATGAGGGCAATGCGCAGATCCCCGTCGAGGTCCCCGATTTCGCAGGCGAACTGCGCCTCATGGCGGTGGCCTTCTCCGCAGGTGCGCTGGGGTCGGGCGACCGTCCGCTCACGGTGCGCCGTGACGTGGTGGGCGAGATGACGCTGCCGCGTTTTCTCGCGCCGGGTGACGTGGCCGACGCCAATCTCTCCCTGCACAATGTGGAAGGCCCTTCCGGCACCTACCGGGCGGAGATCAAACTCACCGGCGCCGTCGCGGGAGAGGGTGAAACCGCCTTCGACGTGGAACTGGGCGAAGGCCAGCGGCGCGACCTGCCCGTGGGCCTCACCGGCACGCAGGTGGGCATCGGCACCATCCGGCTCAGCGTTACCGGCCCGAATGATTTCAGGCTGGAGCGCGAATGGTCCATCCAGGTCCGCCCGGCCCAGCCGCCGGTCATGAGTTCGACGGTCTCGCGCCTTGAGCCCGGCGAAAGCCTGAGCCTGAACGCCGAAACCCACGCAGACCGGGTGCCGGGCACGGCGGCCGTCTCCGTGACGCTGTCGCAGACGCCCGCCTATGACGTGCCCGGACTGTTGCGCGCACTGGACCGCTACCCTTACGGCTGTCTCGAACAGACCGTGAGCCGCGCCTTCCCGCTGCTCTATTTCACCGATCTGTCGCTGCTGGTGGACAGCGAAACCGGACTGGAGAAGGAACGCTCGATCCGGCAGCGCGTCAATCAGGCTACGGAGCGCATTCTGGACATGCAGCGTTCGAACGGCAGTTTCGGCATGTGGAGCTTCCGGGGACAGAGAGCCCATGAATGGCTGAGCGTTTTTGCGCTGGACTTTCTGATTGAGGCCAAGGCCCGCAATTACTTCGTGCCCGACGACCCGGTCGAGCGGGGCATGGAGCATTTGGACCGCATCGCCGGCACCAACCGCAATCACGAGATCCGCGCCTACGCGTTCTACGTGCTGGCGAAGGCAGGCAGGGTCAATCTGGGCGATTTGCGCTATTTCCACGACAATCACGCCAAACGCCTGGAAGACGCCATGTCCCACGCTCTTTTGGGCGCGGCACTCGATCTTTCGGGCGACCGGGCGCGGGGCGCCGACGCTTTCGAGACGGCGGCCAATCTGGCGCTGGAAACGGACGAGGACTACAAGCCCGTGCGCTATGGCTCGCGCCTGCGCGACGTCTCCGGCGTGATCGCCTTGGCCGCCCGCAGTGAACGGGACGATCTGGTGCCGGAACTTCTCGATCTGGCGCACGGCCTCGACCGGGGTCACCGCTACACCACCACGCAGGAAAAGATGTGGATGCTGATGGCCGCCCACGCCCTCAGCGAGGGCGGTACCCCGCCGGAGGTGGAGGTCAACAGCCGCGCCCGTGCTCCCGACGGGCCGGTGATCACGCTGACGCCGGATATCGGCGAGGTGGATGCGGGCTACACGGTGAAGAACACGGGCGATTCCGGCGTCTGGTATGTGCTCACCGTGGACGGCGTTCCCCAGGAGCCCTTGTCGGCGGTCTCCGAGGGCGTGACCCTGAAGCGCAGTTTCTTCACGCTGGACGGCGAGCCCGCCGATCTTTCGAGCGTGCGCCAGAATGGCCGCCTCGTGGTGGTGCTGGAAGGCGAGGTGGAGTCCGGCCGCTGGTGGGGCCGCGAGATGGTTCTGCTCGACCTCCTGCCGGCCGGCTTCGACATCGAGGCCCCGGTGCGCGACAACAAGCTCTATCCGTGGCTGAAGCCCGCGCCCACACACGCCACCCACGTTTCGCCGCAGGATGACCGTTACGTGACTTCCTTCCGTACACGGTGGAGCAAGAAGAAGGAGAAGGACAGCTTCAAGCAGGTCTATGTGGTGCGCGCGGTGACCCCGGGCCGCTATGTGGTGCCCCCGGCCGCCGTGGAGGACATGTACGCACCGCGTATCCACGCCCGCACCGAGGCGGCGGAACTGACCGTCATCGGCGCGGGCGAAACGGCAAGCGGACCGGAGGATGACGGAGAATAGGCGCATGACGGGGCGGCGGACGGTCTGGTTCGCCGCCGTTTTCGCGCTGCTTCTCGCAGCGGCATTCGCTCTCGATCGCGCCTTTCCGCCCGATCTCAGCCGCTATGAGGCCCGTTCGGCCCTGGTGGTGGACCGGGAAGGCAACCTGCTTCGCGCCTTTCTGTCGCGGGATGACAAGTGGCGTCTCGCGGCCGCCGCAGGGGAGGTCAGCCCGGAATATGTCCGTTTGCTGATCGCCTATGAGGACCGCCGTTTCTTTCTGCATCCGGGCGTCGATCCGCTGGCCGTGCTGCGCGCCGCGTTCCAGTATGTGCGTCACGGAGAAATCGTCTCCGGCGGCTCCACGCTGACCATGCAGGCCGCGCGCCTGCTGGAACCGGGGGCGACGCGCACCGTCGGCGCCAAGCTGCGCCAGATGCTGCGGGCGTTGCAGCTCGAACTGCGGTATTCGAAGCGCGAAATCCTGGACATCTATCTGACACTGGCGCCCTTCGGCGGCAATGTGGAGGGCGTGCACGCCGCCTCCTTCGCCTGGTTCGGCAAGGAGTCGCGCCATCTGACCGTGGCCGAGGCGGCGCTGCTGGTGGCGCTGCCGCAGTCTCCGGAACGTCAGCGGCCGGACAGGCACCCGGAAGCAGCCGCGGCAGGGCGCGCCAAGGTGCTCGCCCGCCTCCATGAGGCGGGGGCCATCTCCGGCAAGGCATACCGGGAGGCGCGGGAGGAACCGGTGCCCTCGGCCCGGCGGGCCTTTCCCTTTCACACGCCCCGTCTGGCGCGCGCCCTTGTCAGAGATCGTCCGGGTAAGGAAATCGTGCCCACCCATATCGACGGCGACCTGCAGCGCATGGTCGAGCACCTGATCTCCGCCGAGTCGAACTGGCTCGACGACGGCGCCGCCATTGCCGTCATCGTTGCGGACAACGCTACGCAGCAGGTGCGCGCCTATGTGGGCGGCTCCGATTTCGGCATGCCCGGCGGGCAGGTGGACCTTGCCCGCGCCCCGCGCTCTCCCGGCTCCGCGCTCAAGCCTTTCATTTACGCGCTTGCCTTTCATGACCTCGCGCTGCATCCCGAAACCCTGATCGAGGATGCGCCCCGCGTGTTCGGGGCGGCCTATGCTCCGCGTAATTTCGGCGGAGATTTCAAGGGAACGGTCAGCCTGCGGACCGCCCTTCAGAAGTCCCTCAACGTGCCCGCCGTCGCGCTCCTCGACCGCGTCGGCCCGTCGCGCTTCGCCGCCGCCCTGCGTGCCGGCGGCGGCAGGCTCGTGTTTGACAGTCCCGACGTGACGCCCAGCCTGCCGGTGGCGCTGGGCGGCGTGGGCATTTCCCTGTTCGATATCACGAGCCTTTATGCCGGACTGGCGTCCGGCGGCGTGGGCGGGCAACTGAGTGTCACGCCGCTCGAGCCCCGCATGGCGGGCGGCAAGTTCCTCGATCCGGTTTCGAGCTGGTATGTGGGCGACATCCTTCGCGGCGCACCGCCGCCTTCGGGCTGGCCCGATGACGAAAAGCGTCTGGGCGAGCGCACCATCGCCTTCAAGACGGGCACATCCTACGGGTTCCGGGACGCCTGGGCGCTCGGCTACACGCAGGCGAACACGGTGGGCGTCTGGGTGGGGCGGCCCGATGGGTCTTCCCGGCCGGGACGGATCGGCCGCAATGAGGCGGCGCCAATGCTGCTGAAGGTATTCGACTTGCTGCCCCGCCCGGCGGAACCGCCTTCGCCGCCGCGCAATGCCATTGTCGTCCGCTCACGGAGCGAACTGCCTCCGCCCATGCGGCGCTTCGCCTTCGACAGGGGCACACTACCCTCCGGCGCCAGCGGCGCGCCGCCACCGGCGATATCCTTTCCGCCGCACGGCTCCGTGCTGGCCCTGCCGCGAAGCACGGAGGACGGCTATCATCTCAGCGCCGTGGGCGGAGCGGAGCCCCTGCGCTGGGTGGTCAACGGCCGCCCCCTTTCCCGCGCCGGCCCGCAAGACCCCGTCTCCTGGCGTCCGGACGGGCACGGCTTTGCCGACATCGTCGTGATCGATTCGGAGGGGCGCAGCGACCGCACCCGCGTGCGGGTGGTGGAGTGATCAACCAGGAGCGAGGGGAGAGAAGAGAGCAGCGAGAGCCGGTTGTTCTTCCTCTCGCTTCTCGCTCCTCTTCCCTCTCTTCTCCTTAACGTATCGTCCTGTCCTTATCCATGGACCGAAAAAAAATGCCCCCCTGCCAGAGGGGGAAACAGGGGGGCAAGTCAGGACGAACGGTCCCGCATACGGAACCGTTACCCTGAAGGAGCAAGCCATGTGCCAAAGGGTTAAGGAGGCTTCATGACCGAACGGCCCGTGATCTACGCCATCGGCGACGTGCATGGCCGCGATGATCTGCTGGAGCGCCTGTACGGCCAGATCCAGGCGGATGCCGAACGCCGCTACTGGAACCGCGTGCGCCGGATCGTGCATCTGGGCGACTATGTGGACCGGGGCCCTGCCTCCCGGCAGGTCATCGAGCGCGCCATCGCCGGACTGCCCGGTTTTGAGTCCGTCTGCCTCAAGGGCAACCATGAAGACATGATGCTGTCCTATTTGGAGACGGGCACGCGCTGGGATGCGGAACAATGGCTCATCAATGGCGGCCTCGAGACGCTGGAGAGTTACGGCGCCGCCGGAGAACCGCTCGATATCATTGCGGTGCGCGATGCGATTGGCGAACGCCACTGGCGCTGGCTTGAGGGCCTCAAGCTCAGTCACCGGGAGCCCGGCTATTTCTTCGTGCATGCGGGCATCGTGCCGGGCCGTCCGCTGGAGGAACAGGAGGAGAAGGATCTACTGTGGATCCGCTACGCATTTCTGAACAGCCGCGAGGACCACGGCGTGCGCGTGGTGCACGGACATACGCCGGTGGACGCGCCCGAGGTCCGGCCCAACCGCATCAATCTCGACACCGGCGCCTATTTTTCAGGCCATCTCACCTGCGCCGTTTTCGACGGAACGGAAAATGGCGGCGCGCCGCGCTTTCTGATGACCTGAGCCGCTACGCGGCGTTTCCGTTCTTCGCCTGTGCCTAATTGCGGCCCTCCAGCCGCTCCGCCAGCGCCCGCAGCAGGGCGGCCCCGTCGCCTTCCCATGCGGCGCCGTGCATGCAGGCGAGAACGCTGGGCTCAAGACGGGCCAGCTTTTCCATCAGCGCCTGGCAGTGTTTCGTGTGGGAATAATAATCCAGCGCATCCCGCATCTGCTCGCTGGGTTCCAGGATGTCCTCGTCCGTAAGCGGCTTGTGGTCCGCGCCGGGCTGGGTGAACAGGTCCCCGCAGAACAGCGTGCCCGTCGTGCTCTCGAAGAGGTGCCCGCAATCCCAGCCATGCGGTAGATGGGGTGCGGCGGTCCAGACGAGCTTGTGGCGTCCGAGATCGAGCGTGCCGCCGTCGCTCATGGGATGGGGCGGCCGGTCCGCCATGTCGCCGATGGAAACCATCGCTGCAATGTCGCTGCAAACGGGCTGCGCATTCGTAGCCACGGACAGGAACGGGTTGAGGGCGCCACATTCGTCCGCTTCCACATGGGAGAAGGCGATATGGCGCAGCTTTTCCACCGGCATGACCGATTTGATCGCCTCGGCTGTCAGGGGGAAGAGGGCCCGCAAGCCCGTGTGATAGAGCAGAGGTTCGTCATCCAGGATCAGATACTGATTGAAGCTGAAGCCGGGCGGCATGTCGTCGCTGGGCGGCACCGGCGTGCTGATGCGGTAGATGCCGTCGGCGATTTCGTCGATTCGTGTGCCGGATTCCCTGTTGGTAACGGGCATGATTGCTTCTCCCCTTGTTCGTTCCCGCCGCTGCGGCCGCCCGCCGCTCAGGCCGGCTGCTGCGGCTGCCGGATCACGCCCACATAAGGCAAGCCCCGGTAATCGCCTGCAAAGTCCATTCCGTATCCCACCACGAACTCGTCCGGGCATTCGAACCCCGCATAATCGGGCGAGATGGAAATTACCCGCCGGGCGGGCTTGTCGAGCAGTACGCAGGTCACAACTTCGGCCGCGCCCGCCTCGGTGAAATGGCGCACGGCGAAGTTCAGCGTGTGGCCGGAATCGATGATGTCGTCGATCAGCAGCACGGTCCGGTCCGTGACTTCCAGAACCGGATTGCGAGTGAGGCGGACGGTGCCCTCCGTCGTCGTGCCCGCGCCATAACTGGACAGTCCGATGAAATCCACCGGCAGGTCGAGGCCCCGCCCGTACAGTTCGCGCAACAGGTCGGCGGCGAAAACGAAAGCGCCGCTGAGCGCCACCAGCGCTACCGCGGGGCGGATTGTCAGCCGTGGATCGGCCGCGATGGCCGTCGCCAGTTCGCTGACACGCCGCGAAATCTGCGCCTCGCTGAACAGCGTTTGCGGAAGGGGGGCGGAAACCACATTGTGGCCGCGGCCGGCGTAAGGGCCGGCCGGTGAGCCGGGCGGGGCGGAACCGGTCATTCGTCTTCGGAGAACCGGATCTGCACGTTCACGTCCTTGCCCGGTGCCGGAAAGGTGGTCCGAAAGGCGCGTTTTCCCGACGGATTCAGCGGCGCGCGGTTGACCGGCACCACCCAGCGGTAAAGTTCACGCCGCTGGCCGTCATAGAGCGCAAGCCGCAAGGGGGGCACGGAACGCGCCTGCGGTCCCTGGTTCTCGATTTCGCCGCGCACCTCGATCAGGCGGCGGCCGTCGCGCAGTACCGCCGTATAATCGGCGTGGATCAGCAGGCCGTTCGAGGTCACGGGAATGCCGAGGGCGCTGTAGACCCGCGCCGCCTTGGGCCAGGCGTTCACGATTTCGGTCCGGAAAAGCAGCGCGCCGCTCAAGGGAACGACAATGACGGCTGCCAGCACCAGCCAGCCTATGGCGCCCTGCCAGCGCCGCGGCATGGTGCGTGCAATGGAGAAGCGGTCGAGGCCCGGGCGCAGGGCGCCGGAAACCGGGGAGGAAGCGAATGCCGTCCGTCCGCTCCAGGCATGCCGTCCCGCTTCCGCCCGTGCGGGTGCCGCCGGGGAAGGCGCACGCCGCGCCGGGCCTGACGCGCCGGGCGCAGCCAGAAGCGGGACGGGTGATTCGGGTTCAACGGCCTGTTCCGGCTCGGGCGGCGGGGTCTGAAACCAGACGTCGCCGCATGCCGAACAGCGCACGCGCCGGCCTTCCGGGCGGAAATTGTCCGGATCGGTGCGATATCGCGTTGAACATGCAGGACACGTCAGTATCATCGGCATCCTCGGGCTGGGCGTCCGGCGCCGCGCGCCGTCAACAAAAACTCCGGCGCTCCGCTCGCGGCCACGTTTAACTATATACGTCAAGTCAACGCCGCGATACAGGGGGAGGCTGTGGCACAAAGGGCACGATCGGGGTGGATCGGCCCGGTTCGTGCGGGCGCCGAAGAGGCATTGCAGGGAGTAAATTCGTCCGGTGATTCGATTTGAAAATGTGGGTATGCGTTACGGAATGGGCGCAGAAGTGCTGCGGGACATCTCGTTCGAGCTTCCACAGGGTTCCTTCCATTTCATGATGGGGCCGTCGGGGGCGGGCAAGACCTCGCTCCTGCGCCTCATGTATCTGGCCCACCGGCCCTCGCGGGGGCTGATCCAGATGTTCGGCCATGACATCGCCACCCTGCCGCGGGAGGAACTGCCCTTCATGCGCAGGCGGATCGGCGTCGTGTTCCAGGAATTCCGGCTGCTCGACCATCTGACCGCCTATGACAACGTCGTCCTGCCGTTGCGGGTCGCGGGCGTGCCGCGCGAGGACTACCACGACGACGTGATGGAACTCTTGAAGTGGGTGGGCCTCGGCGAGCGCATCAATGCGCGCCCGCCCACACTCTCGGGCGGGGAAAAGCAGCGGGTCGCCATTGCCCGCGCCGTGGTGGGCAAGCCCGACGTGATTCTCGCCGACGAGCCCACGGGCAATGTGGACGAGGAGATCGGCCGGCGGCTGATCCACCTGTTTCTCGAACTCAACCGGCTGGGCACTACCGTCTTCATCGCCACCCACGACAAGACGA
Organism: Alphaproteobacteria bacterium; assembly: GCA_046538635.1. GTDB lineage: Bacteria > Pseudomonadota > Alphaproteobacteria > JAJFIK01 > JAJFIK01 > JBKHIN01. The sequence continues at coordinate 5,024 of JBKHIN010000005.1, read as the reverse complement.
TCGTGGAGCAGGTCAAGGCGCCGGTTCTCTACATTCAGAACGGCCAGCTATCGCTGGCCCGCAAGGGCGGACGGATTCACTGAACATGCTGGGATTTCTCAAGGGAGCCACCACCGTCATCAAGGCGGAGACCGCCGTGGGCCGTCCGCTCTACGTGGTCATTGCGGTCATGTGCTATCTGGCCAGCCTGGGCGTGGGCACGACGGCTTATGTCAACGACGTCGCCGACACCTGGGCTTCGGGCCTGTCGGGCGCCATCACCGTGCAGATCAAGCCCTCCGAGGAAATGGCGCCGGAGGAGCAGCTCGACCGGACGCTGACCATCCTGAAATCGACGCCCGGTCTTTACGCCATCAAACCGCTGTCGCGTGAGGAATCGGAAAACCTGCTGGATCCGTGGCTGGGCAGGGACAATCTTCCTGACACGCTCAACCTGCCGCGCATCATCGACGTGCGCATCGACGTCAAATCACCGCCCGACCTGACGGCGCTGCGCCAGCGCCTCAAGGCCAACGTGCCCCAGGTGGTCCTCGACGATCACTTCCACTGGAAGAACCGGCTGCTCGCCTTTGCGGGTTCGCTGCAGGGCATGACGCTGGCGGCGCTGGGCCTGATCCTGTTGTCCACCGTCGCCACGGTGATTTTCGCCACGCGCGCGGCGATGGCCGCCAACCGGGAGGTCGTGGAGGTGCTTCACCTGGTGGGCGCGCGGGACAATTTCATCGCTTCGGAATTCCAGGCCCACTTCCTGCGGCTGGGGGTGATTTCCGGTCTGATGGGCGCGCTGGCAGCCGCCGCCACGCTCATGCTGCTGGGCGTCATTGCCGGGTCGGACGCGGAAATGGGCCGTTTCCTGCCCACCCTGTCGCTCGATTGGTGGGCCTATCCCATGCTGTTGTTCATTCCCATGCTCAGCGCCGTGGTGGCGATGCTGACGGCGCGCTTCACGGCGCTGGACGTGATCGGCAATGTGTTGTGACCTTTTGGGCAAGTCGGGGAAGATAAGGCCGCGGAGGGCGCCGTTTACCGCTTGCGCACATTGCGGTTTCCTCATCCGGCTGTGTTAAACTTTCCGGATCGACACGCGGCGTATGCCGAAACGAGTTGAGGGAGACGTGCCTGGCCCAGCGCACATAATCCATGTTCCTTTGGAACGTCCTGCCTACCTCCCGCAGGAAGGCGAACGGCGTGCTGCGTCCCGCCGCCGCGTTCCCGTGCTCAAGGTTCTCGGCTGGACGGTCATGGCGCCGATGCTGCTGTGGCTCGGCGGTTTCCTGCAGTTCGCTTCCGGCCTGGCTACGGAGAGCGAGGAGCCGGTGATGGCTGCGGATGCCATTGTGGTGCTGACCGGCGGCGAGGAACGTCTCGAGGCGGGCTTTGACCTGCTCAGCAAGGGCCAGGGCAAACGGATGCTGATTTCCGGTGTGCACGAAGCCACCACCCGCCGCCACCTTCAGAACCGCCTCGCGGATCCGGACCGGAAACTCGATTGCTGCGTGGATCTGGGTCATGCGGCCCGCAACACCATCGGCAATGCCCGGGAAACCGCAGAATGGGCCTCCGCCCACGGCTACAGGACGCTGATCGTGGTCACCGCCAGCTATCACATGCCCCGCAGCTTGCTCGAAATGCGCGCGGCGCTCGCCTCGTCGGGCGTCAGGCTTGTGCCCTACCCGGTTCTGGGAAGGCATGTGCGGCTGGACCGCTGGTGGCTCTATCCGGGCACGGCGCGTCTCGTTGCGGGGGAATATTCCAAATATCTGGTGAGCCTGCTGCGTCTGCGCCTCCTCGGCACCCGGATCTGACGCGTCCGGCCGGCCGGACGCCAGCCCTCTTTCAGTGACCGGAGGCTTTGCCCATGCGCCTGGCGCGCGCCCTTGCCTTCCAGATCTGGCTGGTCGCCGTCACGGCGGTCATGCTCATCGTATTCATGCCCCTGCTGGCGGCCCCCCGGCGCTGGCTCAACGGACCCTACAGGCTGTGGACCCGGCTCATCCTGGGCGGCTTCGAGCGGATCGTTGGCGTGCGTACAGAGCTGCGGGGCCTGGAGCGTTTGCCGCCGGAGCCGGTGCTGGTGGCCTCGAAGCATCAGGCCATGTGGGACACGGTCATTTTCAATACCCTCCTGCGCGATCCGGTACTGGTGCTCAAGCGGGAACTGCTCTCGATTCCCGTCTATGGCTGGTATGCGCGCAAGTTCGGCATGATCCCGGTCGATCGCGGGGCCCATGCCCGCGCCTTGCGCGGCATGGTGCGCGCCGCCCGGGAACGCTTCGCTCGGGGGCGCTCCATCATCATCTATCCGGAGGGCACACGCGCGCGGCCCGGGGCGGCCAATCCCTACCGGCCGGGCGTGGCCGCACTTTACCGGCAGCTTGACTGCCCCTGCGTGCCCGTGGCGCTCACCTCCGGCCTGTGCTGGCCGCGTTCGGGCCTGGGGTTTCACCCGGGACTCATCATTCTGGAGATACTGGATCCGATTCCGCCCGGGCTGAACCGGCGGGAATTCATGGCCGAACTGGAAGCGCGCATCGAGAGCGCAACGGCGCATCTGCTCGCCGAGGCGCGGGCGGACACGGAGCGGGCCCCGGCGGCAGCGGAATAAGGCCGGGTGATGGAAGCGGACCGCACGCCGCATATGACAGTTTTCCCTGGATTGTTAACCGGCCGGTCTGTGCATAACTCCCGAGACTTCCCCGCTTTGTTCCCCTTTTGCCGGGCGTTTCCTGTGGATAATCACCGAATGTTCCGGTCTGCCTATGGATAAGTCAGATTCGCGGGATTTGCCGCAACTCCCGAACAAAGGAAGAACACACGTTGACCGGCGGACGCCCGAACCTTAGGATTCGCCGCCCGCGCGCGAGGGCGCGCGCCGAGCCCGAGAGGACACGATGAAAAGCCCGATTTCCCGCGAAATCTGGGAAATGAAATACCGGTTTTCTGGCGGCAACGGCGTTCCCGCCGACGCCTCCCCGGAGAAGACGCTGGAGCGTGTCGCCCGCGCTGTCGCCGAAGCCGAGCCGCCGGAAAAGCGCGCCCGGTGGCAAAAGCGCTTCGAGGCGGCCTTGAAGGATTTCCGCTTCCTGCCTGCAGGCCGCATCCTCGCCGGTGCGGGCACGGGGCGCAAGGTGACCCTCTTCAACTGTTTCGTCATGGGCCGGATCGACGACGATCTGGGCGACATTTTCCACCATCTGAAGGAGGCCGCCCTGACCATGCAGCAGGGCGGGGGCATCGGCTATGATTTCTCCACCCTGCGCCCGCGCGGTGCAGAGGTGGCGGGCGTGGGGGCGGATGCGTCGGGTCCCGTGTCGTTCATGGATGTCTGGGACGCCATGTGCGCCACCATCATGTCGGCGGGCTCCCGGCGCGGCGCCATGATGGCGACGCTTGCCTGCGATCATCCGGATATCGAAGAATTCATCGCCGCCAAGCACGACCCGCGCCGTCTGCGCTGCTTCAACCTGTCGGTGCTGGTCAGCGACGCCTTCATGGCGGCCCTGAAGGCGGACCGGAAATGGGACCTGAAATTCGACGGCAAGGTCTACAAGACCGTGCGCGCGCGCGACCTCTGGAACGCCATCATGCGCGCCACCTATGACTATGCCGAACCGGGCGTGATCTTCATCGACCGCATCAATGCGCGCAATAACCTGTGGTATGCGGAGCATATCAGTGCAACGAATCCGTGCGGAGAGCAACCGCTTCCTCCGTATGGGGCCTGTTTGCTGGGCTCGGTCAATCTGGCGCGGCTCGTGCGCGATCCTTTCGAGGACGGAGCCCATATCGACCGCGAGGAACTCGACGCTCTGGTGCGCGACGCCGTGCGTTTCATGGACGATGTGGTGGATATCTCGCGCTATCCGTTGCCCGAGCAGACAGAGGAGGCGCAGGCGAAGCGGCGTATCGGTCTCGGCGTTACGGGGCTGGCGGACGCGCTGATCTTCTGCAGCGTCCGTTACGGTTCACCCGAAGCCGAAACGCTGACCCGGGACTGGCTCTCGGTTATTCAGCGTGCCGCCTATCTGGCGAGCGCGGAACTGGCGCGGGAAAAGGGTTCCTTTCCCCTCTTCGACAAGGAAAAATTCCTGGCGGGGGAGACCGTGCGCGGTCTGGACGAGGATGTGCGCGGGGCAATTGCGGAACACGGCATCCGCAACGCGCTGCTCACCTCCATCGCGCCCACGGGCACCATCTCGCTCTTCGCCGAGAATGTTTCGAGCGGCATCGAGCCCGTCTTCGCACTCAGCTATACGCGCCAGGTGCTGCTTGGCGACGGCACGCGCCAGAAGCACAAGGTGCGGGATTACGCCCTGAAGCTTTTCCGCGAGAAATTCGGAGAGGATGCGCCGCTGCCCGACACATTCATCACCACGGAAGAGTTGTCTCCGGACGATCATGTGCGCATTCAGGCAGCCGCCCAGGCCTTTGTGGACAGTTCCATTTCCAAGACCATCAATCTGCCTGAGGACATTTCCTTCGAAGCGTTCAAGGATGTTTATCTGCGGGCATACGAGACGGGATGCAAGGGCTGTACCACCTACCGGCCCAACCCGGTGACGGGCGCCGTGCTGAGCGCCGATCCGGCCGCCGCCCCCGGCGTGTGCACCGAAGGCGCGCCGGAAGAAAGCAGTGTCGTTTTCCTGAGCGAGCCGCTGGACCGGCCGCGCGAACTGGTGGGGCGCACCTACAAGGTCCGCTGGCCGGAGTCCGACCACGCCATCTACATCACGATCAACGACATCGAACAGGACGGACGCCGCCGCCCGTTCGAGATTTTCATCAATTCCAAGAACATGGAACATTACGCCTGGACCGTCGCGCTTACGCGCATGATCTCGGCGGTGTTCCGGCGCGGCGGCGACGTCTCCTTCGTGGTAGAGGAACTGAAGGCGGTGTTCGATCCGCGCGGCGGCCAGTGGATGAAGGGCCGCTATGTGCCGTCCCTGCTGGCGGCCATCGGCGACGTCATCGAGGAGCATATGATCGAGATTGGCTTCCTGCCGCCGGGTACGGAACTTCAG
>JBKHIN010000225.1:0-5466 GCA_046538635.1 Alphaproteobacteria bacterium | reverse complement strand
GGCCCACCCCGTGCAAAGAGAACCGGGGCGGGCGTGATGGCGGCGCCCGCCCCGGAAACGTTTGCGGTTTTCCGGTTTTCGGTTGTCAGAAAGCCCCGGCGATCACGGCGCCGAGGAAAGCGAATACGGCTGTGGTCATCAGCCAGTTGAGCCTGGTCGAGGTCAGCATTGGGGGTACCTCACTCGTACTCTGTTCCGATCCCGTTCCGGATCGAACCGCAAACGCTAACCCGGAAATATGGTTCCGCTATGTTTCGGCCTGCGACAACCTGTCCGAAGCTGTGTCACCACGGGATTTCCCAGCCCTCATAATGCCAGAAACGGCCGCTCATTTCGGGGCCGGCCTTCTCGATCAGGGCGCGCAGGCCCGAGACGCTGTCCCGCGGTGTGACAGCGGCGTTGGCCCCGCCCATGCGGGTCTGCACCCATCCGGGATGGACGGCGAGCACGGTGACGCCCCTGTCCGCCAGCTCATTGGCCAGAACCCGTGAGGCCATGTTCAGCGCCGCTTTCGAGGTGCGGTAAATATAGGCGCCGCCGCTCGCATCGCCGATCGAGCCCATGCGGCTGGAGACATTGACGATTTTCCTCTCGTCACCTGCCGCCACATTGTCCGCCAGCGTTTCGCTTACGCGCATGGGGCCCATGACGTTGACCGAGAGGCAGTGCGCCCATTCGTGGTAGTCGAGATCGCCGAATTGCTGGCGCCTGCCGCCCATCACGCCCGCATTGTTGATCAGCACGTCGATGGGCCGCCCCTCCAGACGGCGGCCGAGGAGTTCCACCGAGGCGGCGTCGGTCACGTCGAGCTGAATGATTTCGACGCGGTCCTTGTGGTCCCGGGCGATGGCGGCGAGGTCTTCCGCCTGCTCCGGGTTCCGGCAGCAGGCGATGACGTTCGCGCCGTTTTCGGCGTACTGGCGGGCGAATTCGAGGCCGATGCCCCGGTTCGCGCCGGTGACGAGTATGGTGCTCATGTGAACGTCCTCCTCCATCCTTCAAGTGCAAGCCCCGTTGACGGTCCGGAACGTGTCCGGCCGGTCATCGTTCCCGCGGGCCGCCCGAGCGCTCATCCGCCTCCCCGAAGCCGCCGCCGCCGGGCGTCTCAACGATCAGCCGGTCGCCCTCGTCGAGATCGGTTTGGAAGCGGCCTTCCATGATTTCCTCTTCGCCGCTGGTCCGCAGCACGCGGTTGCGGCCCGGCATGCCCGCCTCGCCGCCCGCAATGCCGAAGGGCGCAATTTTGCGGCTGAGCGAGAGCATGGAGGCCGTCATCGGTTCAAGGAAAGTCAGTTCCCGGATGACGCCGTCGCCGCCCCGATGCCGCCCGGCGCCGCCCGAGCCGCGCCGGATTTCGAACCGCTCGACGCGCACCGGATAGCGCCATTCCAGCACTTCCGGATCGGTCAGGCGGGAATTGGTCATATGGGTGTGGACGGCGTCGGCGCCGTCGAAGTCCGGCCCCGCACCGGCGCCGCCGCAGAGCGTTTCGTAATATTGGTGGCGGCTGTTGCCGAAAGTGAGATTGTTCATGGTCCCCTGCGCCGCCGCCAGCGCGCCCAGCGCGCCGAAGAGCGCGTTGGTGACCGCCTGGCTGGTTTCCACATTGCCCGCCACCACGGCGGCCGGATGGCGCGGATTGAGGAAACAGTCTTCGGGAAGGATGATGTTCAGCGGCTTCAGACAGCCGTCATTGAGCGGAATTTCGTCCGCCACCAGGCAGCGGAAGACATAGAGGACGGCCGCGCGCACCACCGAGGCCGGGGCGTTGAAATTGTTGGGCTGACGCGGCGAGGAGCCCGTGAAGTCGATCTCCGCCGAGCGCCGCTCGCGGTCCACGCGCACGCTCACCCGGATTTCCGCGCCGATGTCGAGGGGCAGGGTGAATTCCGAATCGCGCAGCACGCCGATCACCCGGCGGACATTTTCCTCCGCATTGTCCTGCACATGGCCCATATAGGCGTGGACCACGTCGAGGCCGAACTCGTCCACCATCTTGCGCAATTCGCCGATGCCGCGCTCGCAGGCGGCGATCTGGGCCTTCAGGTCGGCCACGTTCTGGTCCGGGTTGCGCGCAGGGTAGGGGTCCGAAGCCAGCAGGTTGCGCAGGCGCTGTTCCTCGAACCGGCCCCGATGGACGAGGCGGAAATTGTCGATCAGCACGCCCTCATGCTGGATGGTCTGCGACAATGCCGGCATGGAGCCCGGCGTCAGCCCGCCTACATCGGCATGGTGGCCGCGCGCCGCCACGTAGAAGATAATCTCCTCGTCCTGACGGTCGAAGACCGGGGCGGCGACCGTGATGTCGGGCAGATGCGTGCCGCCATTGTAGGGCGCGTTCAGGGCGAAGACGTCGCCCGGATTGAGGTCATCCCGGTTGGCGGCGATGATGCTCCGCACACTGTCGCTCATGGAACCCAGGTGAACCGGAATGTGCGGCGCGTTGGCGACCAGGTTGCCCTCCCGGTCGAAGACGGCGCAGGAGAAATCCAGCCGTTCACGGATATTCACCGAGGTTGCCGTGTTCTCCAGCACCGCGCCCATCTGCTCTGCCGACGACATGAACAGATTGTTGAAGATTTCCAGCATGACGGGGTCTGCCTCCGCCCCGGCGCGCCGGTGCAGGGGCGGGCCGCCCTGACGCTTGAGCCGCACGTGATCGAGAGGCGTGATTTCCGCCTGCCAGCCGTCCTCGATGACGATGGTGGCGTGTTCCTCCGTGACGATGGCCGGGCCCGGAATACGGTGCCCGGGCTTGAGCGATGTGCGCCGGAAGATGGGCGCGTCATGCCATAGACCGAGGGAGTAGATGCGGGTTTGCCGGGAGGGTTGCGGCTCTGCTTCGGGCGGTTCCTCCGCAGACGGTGTTTCCTGCACGGTCAGGCCCGAGCCCACGGCCTGAACCGAGACGGCTTCGGCGATTAGCTTCTTGTCGCTCTGGGCGAAGCCGAAACGCTGCCGGTGCGCCGCCTCGAATTCCTGCGCCATGTCCTGTGCGCCGCCCGCCTCCACGGCCAGCGCCGTGTCCGTGCCCTCATAGCGGACGAGGACGGACCCGTGCGCCTGCTGGTCCTGATGCGGAACGTCCTGTGCCGCCAGTTCGGCGCGGGTTTCCGCCTCCAGCCGCGAGAGGGCGTCGCGGATACCCGCCATGTGCTGCTGATCGAGCGGGCATTCCACGGCCTCCTCGCGTTCCGCCGTGATGTCGGCGAGACCCATCCCGTAGGCGGAGAGCACGCCCGAGAGCGGATGAATGAGAATGGTGGCGATGCCCAGCCGGTCGGCGACCATGCAGGCGTGCTGCGCGGCGGCGCCGCCGAAACAGGTGAGCGTGTAGCGCGTCACGTCATGGCCGCGGGCCACGGAAATTTTCTTGATCGCCTGGGCCATGTTTTCCACGGCCACGGCGATGAAGCCGTCGGCCACGTCTTCCGGGGAGCGCCCGTCGCCGATCCGTTCGCACAGGTCGTCGAAACCGCGCTGCACGGCCTCCGCGTCCAGCGGTTCGTCCGCACCCGGCCCGAAAATGGCGGGGAAGAAGGCCGGGTCCAGCTTGCCGGTCATGACATTGGCGTCGGTGACCGTCAGCGGCCCGCCCTTGCGGTAGCAGGCGGGGCCCGGATCGGCGCCCGCGGAGTCCGGACCGGCACGCAGGCGCTGGCCGTCGAAATGCAATATGGAGCCGCCGCCCGCCGCCACGGTGTGAATCACCATCATGGGCGCGCGCACGCGCACGCCCGCCGTGCGGCTGTCGAAGGTGCGTTCGAAAGTGCCATTGTAATGGGAAACGTCCGTGGACGTACCGCCCATGTCGAAACCGATGACGCGGTCATAGCCCGCCATCTCGCTGACGCGCGCCATGCCCACCACGCCGCCCGCCGGGCCGGAGAGAATAGCGTCCTTGCCCTGAAAAAGGTCCGCCTGGGTGAGGCCGCCATTGGACTGCATGAAATAGAGCCGCCCGCCGGAGGCGTCGAGATCGAGGGCGCCGGCCACCTGGTCCACATAGCGCCGCAGGATGGGGGAGAGATAGGCGTCCACCACCGTGGTGTCGCCGCGCCCGACGAACTTCATCAGCGGGCTGACCTCATGACTGACCGAAACCTGCTCGAACCCCACCTCGCGCGCCACCGCCGCCACGCGCCGCTCATGCTCGTGATAGCGGTAGCCGTGCAGGAAGCAGACCGCCGCGGCGCGCAGGCCGTCCGCGTGGGCTTCCTCAAGCGCATCCCGCACCGTTTCGGTGTCGGGGACGCGCAGCACCTCGCCCTCCGCGCTGACGCGCTCCTCCACCTCGATGACCCGCTCGTAGAGTTGCTCGGGACGCTCGATATTCAGCGCGAAGATGTGCGGCCGGTCCTGATAGGCGATGGCGAGCTGATCCCTGAAGCCTGCCGTGGTGACGAAGACCAGCGGCGCGCCCTTGCGCTCCAGCAGCGCATTGGTGGCCACGGTGGTGCCCATGCGCACCGAGGCGATGAGATGGGCGGGCAGGGGGCCGTCCTTCGGAGCGTTCAGTATGCGGCGTATGCCTTCGACCGCCGCGTCCTCATAGGCGCCGGGATTTTCGGACAGCAGTTTGAGAGAAGTGAGCCGGCCGTCCTCCCGGCGGGCCACCACGTCGGTGAAGGTGCCGCCGCGGTCGATCCAGAAATTCCAGCGTGCGCCGCCGCTATCTGTGACTGTCGTCATGGGTTCCGTAACAATTGCTGGCAGGGCCGCCTCGACGGGTGACAGGGACGGCCTTTTCCTACATATAGCCCCCATGTCCATTTGGGGAAAATTGACGGAGTTCGCGCACGGCGCCGTCTTCGGCCGGGGCGGGGAGGAGACCCCGGGGGCAGGCGACCCGCGGCTGGAGGGCGTCAACGATCAGGTGGCGTTCACCATCGCGGTCATTGCGCTCAGCGCCAAGATGGCGAAGGCCGACGGCGTCGTCACCGATAACGAGGTCATGGCGTTCAACGACGTGCTGCGCGTGCCGCCGGAGGAAGCGGCGAATGTGCGCCGGGTGTTCAACCTGGCCCGGAAATCGGTAGCAGGCTTCGATTCCTATGCCCGGCAGATTTCCAAAATGTTCGAGCACCGGGCGGCGGCGCTGGAGGACCTGCTGGACGGCCTGTTCCATATCGCCAAGGCCGACGGCGTGATTCATCCGGGGGAATTCTCCTTCCTGCAGCGGGTGGCGGAGATTTTCGGCTTCACGGGCCCGGAATGGGAGCGCATCAAGTGCAGCCATATCGGCTGTGATGAGGCCGATCCGCACACCATTCTGGGTCTCGAACCCGGCGTTCCGGAGGAAGAGGTCAAGGCGGCCTACCGCCGCCTCGCCCGCCAGCACCATCCGGACGCGCTCAGGGCGCGCGGCGTGCCGGAGGAATTCGTGGACCTCGCGGAGCGCAAGCTCGCCTCCATCAACGAGGCCTATGACCGGTTGCGGAAACAGCGCGGGTTCAGGTGAGTGGC
>JBKHIN010000224.1:0-5478 GCA_046538635.1 Alphaproteobacteria bacterium | reverse complement strand
CGCCGCCGCATTCGCCGCGCCCGGCCTGGGCCCCGCCGCCCGGCGCGACGTGACGCGGGAGGAAGCCTGGATCCTTGGGGCGGGCATGCGGACCGCCGGTTGATTCGGGCCGGAGGGGCGGGCAACCCCGCGCCCTGACCGGAAGAGCCCGGTATGCGCCGCGGCCGGAAGAATTATGCGTTTTTCTGATAGCAGGGTGCCGCACCGGCGCAACGCCCCAGAATTTCTCTAATGATTTCAATGGCTTGCGTTGTACCCGATCGGTCCCGGACTGCTGTGCGGCCATCACAATTCGGCCACACCGCCTTTGTTTCGGCCCCCGAATTCCGGCACAGCGGTGGACAGTGCGTTTGCGCGCCGCCATATAGGGCGCTTGATCGTTCATGAATTAACGAGGCGGTAATGACTTATCGGGTCAAGACCTACCTGCTTTGGACGCTGTTCGCTGCCTTTCTGGGCATCGGCACCTGGTTCAGCGTGGTCTGACGCCGCGCCTGGACGCACCTTTGGCGGGAGCCGGATCCCGCCGCCCCCCGGAAAATGAAGCAGTGAACGGATAGACGGGGTTCGCTCAGCGGGCGCGGGCGATCTGCCTGGCCACGCGCGCCTCACGGCTCTGGTTGCGCAGGAAACCGCGCCAGACCGGCATGCCGGGATCCGGGTCCTTGCCCTCGCCCATGCGGTAGAGCTGTTCGTAATACCAGCCCATGACGGCGAGGCCGTTCAGGACCCGCATCACGTTCACGGGCGAAGCGGGGCCCAACAGGCCGGGGCCGAGGCGCAGCCGGTTTTCGGAACGTTCGAGTGCGGCGCTTTCACCGGCCAGCAGCCGGGCGGGGCCGTCCGTGTCCATGCAAAGCGGGCGGGCGATGCCGATCACGGAAATGCCGTCCCGTTCGATGGCCTCGTCCATCGCGGAAGCGGAGCGGAAGCCGCCCGTGACCATGAGTGGCAGGCCGACGGTTTCCCGGATCGCCTTCGCATAGTCGAGGAAGAAGGCTTCGCGGCGGCGCGTGCTCTCGCGCTGCGGCAGTTCCGGCGTCTCCAGCCCCTCAAGCTGCATCATTTGCGGCTGTTCGTAGGTGCCCCCCGAGATCTCGAGCAGGTCGACGCCCGCCGCCTCCAGCCAGCGTGCCACCTGCTTCGCCTCGTCGAGCGTGAAGCCGCCCTTCTGGAAATCGGCGGAGTTGAGCTTCACCGAGAGCGGGAAGTCCGCGCCCACCCGCGCGCGCACCGCCATGACGATGGCCAGCAGAAAGCGCGCCCGCCCTTCGAGGCCGCCGCCCCATTCGTCCTCCCGCCGGTTGACGCGGGGCGAAAGGAATTCGGAGATCAGATAGCCATGGGCGCCATGGATCTGCACGCCCGTGAACCCCGCCTCCCGCGCCACCCCCGCGGCGCCGGCGAACTTGCCCACCAGCCCCTCGATTTCCTCCCCCGTCAGCGCCCGGGGGTCACCGAACTGGCCGCCGGGAAGGGCGAGCTTCACCGCCGAGGGCGCATGGGGGTGCGGGTTGACGGCCTTGCGCGTCTGGCGGCCCGAATGGGAAAGCTGCATCCACAGATGCGCGCCATCCCCCGTCCCGGCTTGCGCCCATGCCTTCAGCCGCGCCATCTGCTCGCCGGACTGGGGCCCGTCGATCACCACATTGCCCGGCCGTTCCAGATGATGCCGGTCCACCATGACATTGCCGCTGAGGAGCAGGCCCGCGCCGCCCGCCGCCCAGCGCCGGTAGAGGCGCACATGGCGGTCATGGGCCATGCCGCCGGCATCGGCGAGGCCTTCGGTCATCGCCGCCTTGGCCAGCCGGTTCTTCAAAACCGCGCCGCAGGGCAGGGTGAATGGCGTGGCAAAGGCATGGGTCATGGCGCGCTTCCCCCCTCGGCTGCGAACCCCCATGGTTCCAGATTCCGGATCGAAGCGCCACCGGCCCGAAGTCACATCAGACGGGAGAGCATGCGCCCGTCCCGAGAGCATGTTCACGATGGAGGAGAAGCCCGCATTGAGGGGGATACAGCGCCTACGGATAAATGAGCCGCCGATGCCGAAAAGCCGTCGAAGACGTTCCAGCCCCAGTCGTCTTCCGGCTTGTGCTTCCGCCCGGCCTGTTTTTCCCCGCAGTCTGACCGGGCGACCGGCCGTTCGCCGCCGTCCCCACCGCGCATCCCTATGCCCGCGGCAGCGGCGAGCACGACCGTGAACAATCCAAACCAGGCAAATGGCTGAAGGCGTTTCATCTACCGTCCTCCAAGACAAACTATAATCTGCATACCACCGGTTGAAATGAAGCTTTCGTAATCCAAACGGCCGTGGCGTGCGGCCGGAATGGGCCGATATTCCTTTCGATTTGGACCTGGCGAAAGAGCCAATTCACGCTAATATCCGGGTCCAATTCGCCAGGAGAACGCCCGTGCTGCCATATGCCGTGGAGAGCCTGTCGCTCCGGGACCGTGCCGGGCCCAAGCACCGGCGGCTGTATGAGGGCCTGCGCGACGCCATTCTGGACGGCAGCCTGGCGCCGGAGACCCGCCTGCCGCCAAGCCGTCTGCTGGCGGAACATCTGGGCGTCAGCCGCAACACGGTCGTCACCGCCTTCGAGCAGTTGCGGGCGGAAGGATATGTCACCGCGAAAGTCGGGCACGGTACGCGCGTCGCCGCCATCGCTCCCGAAAATTTGATCGCCTGCGCCCCGGCGCCGCGCCGGAAACAGCCGGACGCGGACAAATCCGGTGTTTCGCGCCCCGCCGCCGGTCCGTTCGAACCCGGCCGGCCCGATACCGGCGCCTTTCCGCATGCCCTGTGGGCCCGCCTGCTGGCCCGCGCCGCCCGGGCCGCGGCCCGCCTCAGCGTTCCCTATGACGAGCCGATGGGAGATGCCGCCCTGCGCGCCGCCATCGCCGCCCACGCGCGGGAGTACCGGGCGGTGCGATGCGAGGCCGGGCAGGTGCTCGTCACCACCTCCGCACAGGCGGGTCTGGCGCTCATCGCCCGGTGGCTCCTCGAGCCGGGCGACCCGGTATGGCTGGAGGAGCCCGGTTATCCCGGCGCCCTGGCGGCTTTCCGGGATGCGCGCGCCGGGATTGTGCCGGTTCCCGTCGATGCCGGGGGCATGAACCCGCAGGCCGCCCCCGGCGGGCCGCCGCCCGGACTCATTTATGTGACGCCTTCGCACCAGTTTCCGCTGGGCCCCACCATGCCGCTGTCGCGCAGGCTGGCGCTGCTGGAACGCGCCGCGCGCACGGGCGCCTACATCGTCGAGGACGATTACGACTCCGAATTCCGCTTTTCCGGGCGGCCCGTCGCCGCGCTTCAGGGGCTCGATTCCGGAGGCCGCGTCATCTATATGGGCACCTTCTCCAAAACGCTGATGCCCGGCCTGCGCGTGGGGTATCTGATTCTGCCGGAGGATCTTGCGGCCCTTGTACGGCGGCGGAGGTTTCAGCTTTCCGCCCTGCAGCCGCCCGCGGTCGTGCAGGCGGCCCTGGCGCAGTTCATGGAGCAGGGCCATTACGCCGCCCATATACGGCGTATGCGGATCATATATGCCCGCCGGCTCGATGCCCTGCAGGCTGCGGCGCGCGCTCTGCCCGGGGGGGCGCGGCTCGCCCGCTGCTCCACCGGTCTGCAGGCGCCGCTTTTTCTGCCGCCCGCCATGGACGACCGGACGGTTGCGGCGCAGGGCGCAGCCGAAGGCCTGTCGCTCGATGCGCTGTCGGATTTCTACCTGGGCAAGGGCGGGCGCAACGGTCTGCTGCTGGGCTTCGCCGCCATACCGGAGCGCGATATGGCGCGCCGTGTCGGCACTCTGGGCCGGCTCCTGCGCGCCGCGGCGCGCACGGCATGAAAGGGTGCGCATGACCCTTGCACCGGGCGCTTCAGTGCATAGAGTCGGCCTGCGTCATTCAAGGAAGGGCCCCCCATGAAACTCTCCGACCAAACCCTGCTGCGCGACCGAGCCTTCATCAACGGCGAATGGCGGGCAGCGCCCTCCGGCGCCACCTTCCCGGTCAGCGATCCGGCAAATGGCGAAACGCTGGCGAACGTCGCCGACATGACGGCGGCCGACGCGCGGGCCGCCATCGGCGCGGCGGAGGAAGCGCTTCCCGGCTGGCGCAGGCGCACCGCCAAGGAGCGTGCCAATCTTCTGCGACGCTGGTTCGACCTGGTCATGGCGCACCAGGACGATCTGGGCGCGCTGATGACCGCGGAGAACGGAAAACCGCTGGCCGAGGCGAAGGGCGAGGTGGCCTATGGCGCCTCCTTCATCGAATGGTTCGCCGAGGAAGGCAAGCGCGCCTATGGCGAGACGATTCCGCATACGCAGGCCGGGCGGCGCTTCGTGACCATCCGTCAGGGAATCGGCGTCACGGCGGCGATCACGCCGTGGAATTTCCCCATCGCCATGATCACGCGCAAATGCGCCCCGGCGCTGGCCGCCGGCTGCACGGTGGTGGCCAAGCCCGCGGAAGACACGCCGCTCTGCGCGCTGGCGCTGGCCGAACTCGCACACCGCGCCGGGCTGCCGCCGGGGGTGTTCAACGTTATCACCGCTTCGGATCCGGCGGCCATCGGCGAGGAATTGACGCGCAATCCGGCCGTGCGCAAGGTCTCCTTCACGGGCTCGACGGCAGTGGGCAAGCGCCTGATGCGCCAGTGCGCCGACACGGTGAAAAAGGTGTCGCTGGAACTGGGGGGCAACGCCCCCTTCATCGTTTTCGACGACGCCGATCTCGACGCCGCGGTGGAAGGCGCCATCGCCTCCAAATACCGCAATTCGGGGCAGACCTGCGTGTGCGCGAACCGTATTCTTGTTCAGAATTCCGTTTACGGCGCATTCGCGCAGAAGCTGGCCAAGGCCAGCACGAAGCTCGAAGTCGGTCCGGGTACAGAGGAAGGCGTGGCCCAGGGGCCGCTCATCAACCGGCAGGCGCTTGAGAAGGTGGAGCGCCTGATGGAGGACGCCCTCTCCAAGGGCGCGAAGATTCTGCAGGGCGGCCGGCGCAGCGAGCGCGGCGGCCTGTTTTATCAGCCCACGGTGCTGAGCGAGGTGAGCCCGAAGATGGCGCTGGTGCGCGAGGAAATCTTCGGGCCCGTGGCGCCGCTGATGCGCTTCTCCACGGAGGACGAGGCCATCCGCCTCGCCAACGACACGCCCTACGGCCTCGCCGCCTATTTTTACGCCAGCGATCTCGCCCGCGTCTGGCGCGTTTCGGAGGCGCTCGAATACGGCATGGTGGGCGTCAATACGGGCATTCTGTCCACGGAAGCCGCGCCCTTCGGCGGCGTCAAGGAATCGGGCATCGGGCGGGAAGGTTCGAGGCACGGCCTCGACGAGTTTCTGGAGATCAAATATCTCTGCCTCGGCGGCATGAGCGATTGAGCCCAATTGGTGCTTCCGGCCCTGTCATCCCCGGGGCTGCGCCCCTCCATGCACCCTCCTATGAGGCGGGGCTTGTCAAGCTCCGAGCGCGAACTTC
>JBKHIN010000223.1:0-5492 GCA_046538635.1 Alphaproteobacteria bacterium | reverse complement strand
CCGCTACGCGGCGGCCCCAAGGATGACATTATGGGTGGCTGTCCGTGCCGACGGGGATCACTCCGGCGCCGTCCGGATCTTGATGATCGCCTGTTGCGGAGCGGAGGCGTAGAAGAAGCGTCCGCTGCCCATCACGTCCACATGGCGGAAGGTGAAGCGCTTGTAAACGATCTTGCGCGCCTTGATGTTCTGCGCCTTGAGGGCGTCGCCAAGTACCTTGGCGTCCGTGTGCAGAACGATATGCCGGATGCGTTCGCAGATTTCCGAAACCATCAGCTCGGGATCGGAGGGCACATATTGCTTCGGGTTGGCGCCCAGCGCGATATTGCCGTCCTCCCAGACGCCGGGGTTCTTGTCCGCCTGGCGGCTCCACTTGACGAGTGCGTCGATCAGTTTGCTGATATTATCCGGTTCGGCCGCGGGCAGGGCGGCCACCTCGTCCGCCAGCGAGGGGCGGTAGTCGGTGAGCGTGTCCGGCGTTTCCTTGGGCTTGTAGTCGGGGAAGCGGTCCTTGATGGAGGGAGAGCGGTCCGCTGATACAGGTCGCGCCGGTGCCGCCTCGTTTTCCGTGGGGACGGCATTGCCCTCGGCAATGATCTTCAACCCGTCGAGCAGATTTTCGGTGATGGCGGGCCGGGCGAAGCGGAATTCCGCCCCGCGATATTCAGCGTAAGAGGCGACCGCGCCCAGGCTGTTTTCGTCCCATTCCTGTGACGGTTCGCCCGAATAGAACTTCATGCTCTCGAGCTGTTTCTGAACGGCGAGCGTTTCGTCCGGGGAAAGCGGCTTTTCGGCAATCACATTGGTAACGCCCGATTTCGTCGGGATCACCAGCACGCGCCGGTCCACCTGAAGCAGCACGCCCAGGGCTTCGCCCTCGCAGGTCAGCGACCAGCCCCGGTTCAGCCGCCGGTCGCGCGCCGAGACGGGGCCGTCGACGGGCGGAAGCTGCGTGTCGGAGAGATTGGGATCGTCGAGGGGCAGGACGCGCTGGCCGTGAGGTTCCGCCGACCAGTCCTTGCATTCCGTGCCGTCCCACCAGGTCAGCGTCTCGCCGAAGGAAATGTTTTCGCCGATGCGCTCCCCGGCTTGCCCTTCAATGGTCCCGCCCGCCACGTCCGAGGCGCGGCGCGTAGTGATGATGGTGAATTCGCCTGAAGGCGGCGCGGGCGCGCGCGCCTGTTGCGAATCGGCGGCGTCCGGCGTTTCGGCCCCGGCAGTGCACGCTCCGAGCCCGGCCAGCACGATGGCGGCGGACAGAACTCTCATGGAAACTCCCCCTCTCATGCGTTCTTCTTCGCTGCAATTTAACCTGAATCGGCTCCGGCAATCACCCCTCCCGTCTCCTGCGGGCCTCGCGGCCCGGCGGCCGGCGGCTGCGCCCGGGAGCGAATATCCTTACTGTTCCGTAACGGGACGAAAAAAATGCCGGGCCGCGAGGGCCCGGCAAGTCGGGTTCTGGGGGAGGTTGCTACGCCAGGGGAAGCGTAGCGGCCGTATGAAATCGTCACACGGCGTACGTCACCATCGCGGTGACGCAGTTGAGATAATATGTTCTCAGCTCTTAACAAGAGGTTTCCGCGCAGATCTGCCATGCGCGAAACGAATAGGGCGCAAGGCTGTGACGAGCGAACGTTGATCCGGCATTTCACGGCTCCGAATGGAACCTGCAGGAACTGTTCAGTGTTCATTCATGAAACAGGTGGGGTTTGCCCGAATCGCGGCCTGCCGGCTCAATATGCCCATTTCCGCGCTTCGCCGAGCAGGAAGTCGCGGAACAGGGCGACGCGTTTGGAGTGCCGCATCTCCTCCGGATACACGAAATAGGTTTCGAAGCGGGGCCCCTCGGTCTCTTCCAGAATGCGCACCAGCGACGAATTGTCCGCGCACATGTAATCTGGCAGGGCGGCGATGCCGATGCCCGATTCCACCGCCTTCACCAGCCCGTAGATGTTGTTGACCGTGAGCGCGGGCCGGCGCGGCGAACGCGGCCCCCGTCCGATGGTCTCCAGCCAGTTCACCTGGGCGATTTCGGGCGGCGCCGAGCCATAGGTGACGATCGGATGCGCGTCCAGTTCCGCGAGAGAGGCGGGGGCGCCGTGTTTCTCCACATAGGCCCGCGAGGCGTAGAGGTGATAGTGCACGTTGAACAGCTTGCGCTGGATCAGGTCGCCCTGCACCGGCGCACGCAGGCGAATCGCCACGTCCGCCTCGCGCATGGCCAGGTCCAGTTCCCGGTCGTCCAGCAGCAGATGCAACCTGATGTCCGGATAAGACCGGATGAATTCGTTCAGCCGCGGCGTCAGCCAGGTGGAGCCAAAGCCGATGGTGGTAGTGACGCGGAATTCGCCGCGCGGTGCATGCGTCGCCTCCGACAGCATGGCCTCGGCGAGCGTGACGCGGCCCTGAATGTCCCGCGTGGTCTGGAACAGGGCCTCACCCTGTTCGGTGAGGATGAGGCCGCGGGCATGCCGGTGGAACAAGGGCGCCTTGATACTGTCCTCGAGCGCACTGATCTGTCTGCTGACGGCCGACTGGCTCAGCCCCAGCGTCTCGCCGGCGTGCGTCAGGCTGCCCGCCTCGGCGACGGCGTGAAAGATCCGCAGCTTGTCCCAGTCCATTTGCCCGCCATTTAGTCGAGGCTGAAATTCCCGACGCCATGTTTCAAAGCTGTCATCCTCGGGCGTAGTCTGTCGAAGACAGGCGGAGACCCGAGGACCTCCTTCAGCAAACTGAGAACTTGCATTTAACAGGTTCTCGGAAGGCGGCGGAAAGGTCCCCGGGTTCGCGCTGGCGCGCGCCTCGAGGATGACAGGAATATCACTCCGCCGCGTCCGCGACCGATTCCTGCGCCATGAGAAACTTCTCCGCCTCCAGCGCCGCCATGCAGCCCAGCCCCGCGGCTGTCACCGCCTGCCGGTAGACGTCGTCGGTGACGTCGCCCGCGGCGAAGACGCCGGGCACGCTGGTCACCGTGGAATCGGGCTCGGTGATGATGTAGTTGCCCTGCTTCATCTCGAGCTGCCCGACGAACAGCTCCGTCGCCGGAGCGTGGCCGATGGCAATGAAAACACCGTGCACGTCCTTTTCGGATGTTTCTCCGGTCTTGACGTTTTTCAGGCGTACGCCGGTGACGCCGAGCGGATCCTCCGTACCCAGCACTTCGTCCAGCACCGTGTCCCAGACAATCTCGATCCTGGGATTGGCGAACAGGCGCTTCTGCAGAATTTTCTCCGCCCGCAATTCGTCCCGCCGGTGGATCAGCGTCACCTTGTTCGCCAGGTTGGCGAGGAACAGCGCCTCTTCGACGGCGGTGTTGCCGCCGCCCACCACCAGCACGTCCTTGCCGCGGTAGAAGAAGCCGTCGCAGGTGGCGCAGGCGGAGACGCCGAAGCCCTGGAATTTTTCCTCCGAGGGCAGGCCAAGCCATTTGGCCTGCGCGCCCGTGGCGATGATGAGCGCGTCGGCCGTGTATAGCGTGCCGCTGTCGCCGGTGAGCGTGAAGGGGCGGCGCGAAAGGTCCGCTTTCACGATCATGTCATGGTGGAAGACCGTGCCCACATGTTCGGCCTGGGCCTGCATCTGTTCCATCAGCCACGGGCCCTGGATGACCTCGGCGAAGCCCGGATAGTTCTCCACATCCGTGGTGATGGTGAGCTGTCCGCCGGGCTGGAGCCCGTGCACCAGATGCGGCTCCAGCATGCCCCGTGCGGCATAGATGGCCGCCGTGTAACCGGCCGGCCCCGAACCGAGAATCAGAACTTTGGCGTGGATGCGGTCCGGCATGGCGGGCTCCTGGTCAGTGGCCGGATATCCGGCGGGAATCGCGTTTCGGCGCCGATCATGTGGCGGCGGGGGGACTCTTTTCAAGTGGGCCGCGATCACGTCTCTCTCCGGGGAAGGCCGGACGGGGGACCGCCCCGGCATGCCGCTTGCCGGCCCCGGCCTGTCAGCGGCGCTTGCGGGTGCGTTTGCCCCGGGCGATCTCCGTGGCGAGCGCATCCAGCTTGTGGGTCCAGAACTTGCGGAACTGGCCGAGCCAGTCATCGACCTCGCGCAGCGGCGCAGTATCAACCGCATAGACCCGGCGCGGACCGTCCACCCTGACGTTGGCGAAGCCGCTCTCCCGCAGCACCCGGAGGTGCTGGGAGACGGCCGCCTGAGAAATGCCGAACTCGGCTTGAATCACCGCGACGAGAGCGCCGGAGGTATGCTCGCCGTCCGCCAGAAGCTCCAAGATGCGGCGGCGGACCGGATCGCCGAGAACGTCGAAGGCATGCATGGCCGTGCCGGCTTCAGCCTCCGCCGGTATAGAAGGAAGCGGTGCGCGATGCCGCCGCCCTGGCCGCCGCCTCGGGCGTGCTATCGTTGATGGCGGCGCGGCACCAGGCTTCGCTGCTGCGCTGAACGAAATCCTTGCCCGCCTCGGTGGTGGTCCAGGTTTCGGCTTCCTTGCGGTCAACAACCGCGCCCGTGGCCAGGTGACGGCCCAGCCCCATAATGGCGAGGTCCCAGCCCACGCCAGCCGCCCCCGGCCCGAACTGTTTTTTCCATTCCTCGGGCACGTGGGCGATGTGTTCGAGGCGCAGCAGGGTTTGTCCCTGGGCCGGCTCGGAGAGTTCCACCTCCACCCAGCTCACATTGCCCCCGAATTCCCAGGTGACCGCGAGCCGGCCGGGTGGCGCGCATTCGGTAATTTCGCCGCCCGCATTCCCCTCGAGTTGAAAGCGTCCCCCGGGCCGCAGGTCGCCGGAAATCGGCAGGAACCAGCGCGGGATGCGCTCCGGGTTGGTGATGGCGTCCCATACGTCGTCAATGGTGGTGTCGTAGGTGCGAGAGGCGCGGACGACATCGGCCCTCTGCCCGTTATGTTCGCGGCTGCTCACTTCCCGTGTCACGGCGCCGATCTGGCTGATGATATCGTCCGTCATCTGATGCTCCTGCCTTGATGGGCGCCCAACATGCAATGATGAGCTTATATAAGTCAACACTTATATGGCGTGCAGGTTCAACCGTTCATCCACGATTTTCGCCGCCCGCGCCGTTTCAGTCAGCGGCGAGTAGGACCATTGTTCAAGGCGGCCCGCAAATGGCCGCGTCGCGCCGTGGGCGCGCATTTCCTCGTGAAAGCGCCGGAATTTGTCCGAGCCGCCCGGCAGGGGCAGGATGTGGACCGGCTTTCCTGTGGCCGCGGCCTCGGTGACCATGTTGGTTGAGTCCTCCGTCACCAGAATCGCGTCGGCCAGGGCCAGCAATCCGAAATAGGGGTTGGGGCCGTCCGCTTCGCCTGTCCAGACCCAGGCGCCCGCTTCCCGCAGCCGTTCGGCGATCAGCGCCGTCTGGCGGGCGCCGGTGCGCCGCGAGGTGGTCACGGCGAGCCCGCAGGCCTGCGCCGCCAGTTTTTCCAGCTCCGCACACAGACGTTCGGCATCGTCCACGCCCAGCCGGTGGCTGCGGCTGCGCCCGCCGATCAGCACGGCGGCGAGCGGGCG
>JBKHIN010000222.1:0-5555 GCA_046538635.1 Alphaproteobacteria bacterium | reverse complement strand
CCAGTTTCGACAGCAGGGAAACGGCGACGCTGCCCACCCCGCCCGAGGCGCCGGTGACCAGTACCGGGCCGGACTCGGGCCGCACGAAATGATCCTCCAGCGCCAGCACGCACAGCATGGCGGTGTAGCCGGCTGTGCCGATGGCCATGGCCTGCGCCGTGTCGAAGGCGGGGGGCAGCGGCACCAGCCACTCGCCCTGAACCCGCGCCAGTTCGGCATAGCCGCCCCAGTGGGTTTCGCTCAAACCCCAGCCGTTCAGCACGACCTCGTCGCCCGGCGTGAAATCCGGCGTCTGCGAATGCTTCACCCGGCCTGCGAGGTCGATCCCCGGCACCATGGGCCAGTGGCGCACAACGGGGGCCGCGCCGGTGAGCGCCAGCCCGTCCTTGTAATTGAGGGCGGAATGGGTGACCTCGACGGTCACGTCGCCCGGCATCAGGTCATCGACGGGGATGTCCTTCACGGACGCGCTCTGCTTATCCCCGCTTTTCTCAAGCAAAATGCCCCTGAACGTGCCGGCCATGCCGCCTCCCGGGATGATGATTAACCGTGCCCTTGAGCTTCGCCATTGCCCGCGCGCCGTCAAGTACCGGAAGCACGTGCAATTGGCAGCCACCGGACACGAGTGCTGCGAAATAAAATTGCGTAACTTTGACTTTTTCCGACCGATTATGCTACGTTTTGAGCCTACGGAGTTGAGCCACCCGCCCGGCGAGCGAGGAGTGCGTATGAGGAAGCTCTTTTACGCCCAACTGCAAGGGTACCGCATGACCACTGCGGAAATCCTTTATCACATGCCCGACCATCCGGGCCTCCTGCAGAGCTATGTGTGGCAGGACCTGGACCTGGCGCCCGAATATCCTGTGCTGAACAGGTTCCTGAAATTCTGGAACGACAACCTTGACGGCCCCGTTCATTCGGTACGGGTCGCCTCGAGCGGCATTGTCTCGGACGCGGAATTGCGCCTCGCCGACGGCGAATTCACGCTGCACTGACCGGCACCGGCCGGCGCCGTGGCGCTCGTGGGCTTCGCTCGCGCTCAGCCCACCCTACGAGTCGCGCCTTATGCCATCTTCAGCGTACTGTGGAACCGGACCGGCTCGCCCGCCGGGTCATCCAATACTTCGTCCTCCCACATCACGCGCCGTCCGCGGATGATCGTGCCCACGGGCCAGCCGCGCAGTTCCTGGCCCGTAAAGGGCGACCAGCCGCATTTATAGGCCAGCCAGTCCTCCGACACTGTACGTTTTTTCTTTAAATCCACGACAGTCAAATCCGCG
The DNA here is from genome assembly GCA_046538635.1 of Alphaproteobacteria bacterium. Classification (GTDB taxonomy): domain Bacteria; phylum Pseudomonadota; class Alphaproteobacteria; order JAJFIK01; family JAJFIK01; genus JBKHIN01. The sequence goes on along the minus strand of JBKHIN010000222.1, from coordinate 4,275 downwards.
TCATAACCGGCCATCATGCGGCCCTTGCCGGCGAGGCCGAACACCCGCTGGGGGCCGTGGGAGGTGAGATCGACGAAGCGCTCCAGCGACAGCCGCCCCTTCGCGACATGATCGAGCATCACCGGCACCAGCGTCTGCACGCCCGGCATGCCGGAGGGCGACTTGGGATAGGGGTCCTCCTTTTCCTCGCGGCTGTGGGGCGCATGGTCCGAGCCCAGAACATCCACCACCCCGGTGGCGAGGCCCGCCCACAGGCCCTTTGCGTGGCGCGCCTCGCGCAGGGGCGGGTTCATCTGGGCGAACGTGCCCAGTTCATCGTAACATTCGGGTGCGGACAGGGTGAGATGCTGGGGCGTCACCTCCACGCTGGCGATGTCGCGGTGGGCGGCGAGAACGCCCATTTCCTCCACGGTGGAAATGTGCAGGACGTGGATCAGGCTCCCCGTCTCGCGGGCCAGCGCCAGCAGGCGCTCCGTACACTGTACGGCGCTGACCACGTCGCGCCAGACGGGATGGGTGTGCACCTTGCCCATTTCGGCCAGCGCCCGGCGCTCGCGCAGGCGGAATTCGTCCTCCGAATGAAAGGCCGCCCGCCGCCTTATCGCCGAAAGCACGGCGCGCACGCCCGCATCGTCGGGCACCAGCAGCGTGCCGGTGGACGAGCCCATGAACACCTTGACGCCCGCACAGCCCGGCAACTGCTCCAGCTCTCCCAACTCCCGCGCGTTCTCCGCCGTGCCGCCCGCATAGAAGGCATGGTCGCACCACATGCGGCCCTTCGCGCGGGCGAGCTTGTCCTCCAGCGCCTCCGCCGTGGTGGTGGCGGGCCTGGTGTTGGGCATTTCGAAAACCGCCGTCACCCCGCCCTTGACGGCGGCGAGGCTGCCGCTCGCCAGGTCCTCCTTGTGCTCCATGCCCGGCTCGCGGAAATGCACCTGGGTGTCGATGACGCCGGGCAGGATGTGCAGCCCCGTGCAGTCGATCACCTCGCCCGCCTGCGCCGGATCGAGGCGGCCCACGGCCGCAATGCGCCCGCCCGCGACGCCCACATCGGCGTGGCGGATGCCGTCGTGGTTCACAACGGTGCCATTTTTGAGCAGAAAATCGTAAAGTCGGGTCATGACCGTTCCTGAGGGGAGATGGTTGAACGCAAAAATTCGGCGGCGATGCGCCCGCCCTTTATGGGAAACAGGGGTTACGATGGCAATGAGGGGAATGAGCCGCGCCGCGGGCGTGCTGTGTCTGCTGGCGCTTTCGGCCTGTGCAGGAGAGTCCAAAACCGTTCAACTGCCGGGCGCCGCGCAAGCGACGGAGGCGCCGGAGGCCGAGCCCGGACAGGGCGAGGCCGACCGCTGGCGGAGCCTTGTGGACAGTTTTATCGCCGCCGTGCGCACGCGCGATTACGAGACGCTCAACCGCATCCGCGGGCGGGAGAAAACCTATGACCGCAAGAGCATCAAGGACCGGCAATTCTACGCCCTGCTCTACAGCGGCAAATATGTGCGCAGCCACCACAAGGACGCCCACTCGATCGCCGAACTGCTGGACATGGGCGAAATGCACGCGCATCTCATCGATTATGACGTCAACAAGGTGCTGATCTACTTCGTGCCCTATGCCTTCATCGACGAACTGGGCACGCCGGATTTCCTGCGCAAACAGTGGCTGCGGAAATATTTCTCGTGCGTTTTCGCCTGGGAGGCCGGCGAGTGGGCGCTTGCAGATGACTGCAAGGCGAACCAAATCACAGGCCGGGTGGCGCGGCTGAACTGACCGCCCGCCTGACCGAGAACAACCGGTAGGCCGGGGAGATTCCGCAGTGACCGAGAGCGCACACTTCGCCGCCCTGCTGGAGAGCCGGGCCGTGCTGGCCGTTACCGGACCGGACGCCCGCACCTTCCTGCAGGGGCTGGTGACCAACGACATGAACCGCGCGAGCCCTGAGCAGGCCCTCTACGCCGCGCTGCTGACGCCGCAGGGCAAGTTCCTGTTCGATTTCTTCGTGCTGGAACAGGATGGCGGCTTCCGGCTGGACTGCGCGGCGGAGCGGGCGGCGGAGCTGAAAAAGCGCCTCACCATGTACAAGCTGCGCGCCGATGTTGCCGTCTCGGAGGAAGAAGGCTCCGGCGTCGCGGCATTCGTGGGCGCAGCCCCGCCGGGCGCGCCGGAGGATGCGGAGCCGGGGCGCGCCTGGCCGCTGCCGGAAGGCATCGCCTTTGCCGATCCGCGCCTCGCGGGCCTGGGCTTCCGGGTGATCGCGCCGCGCCCGGCGCTTGAACGGCTGATTGCCGAGGCGGGCGCCGAACGGCGGGACGAGACGGGCTACGACCGCCACCGGCTGGCCCTGGGCGTGCCCGCGGGCGGCCTCGACATCGAGCCCGACCGCTCCTTCCTGCTGGAAAGCAATCTCGACGAACTCAACGGCGTCGATTTCCGGAAAGGCTGCTATGTGGGCCAGGAACTGACGGCGCGCACCAAGCACCGGGGCACGATCCGCAAACGGCTGATGCCGGTAAACGTCTCCGGGCCGCTGCCGGAACCGGGCACGCCCGTGACCGCGGGCAAGGCGACCGTTGGCGAAATGCGCTCCGGCCGCGGCGGGCGGGCGCTGGCGCTCATCCGCCTCGACCGCTATGAGGCGGCGCGGGAATCCGGGGAAACCCTCAGGGCGGGCGAGGCGGAAGTGACGCCCGATCCGCCCCCCTGGCTGGCGCCGGCGCTGGGCTTTGGACGCGGCGAGCCGGCAGCCGGGGGATGACAAAATCGTGATGGCGTTCGCGCGCGCTTCGCGGCACAGTGCGCGCGGTAATGCCTGAGCGGAACCTGGTTCCATGAGCGCGCCTGAACTTCACTTCTGGTACGACTTCGCCAGCACGTATTCCTATCCGGCCGCCATGCGCGTGGAGGACGCCGCGGCCCCGGCCGGCGTTTCCGTGGTCTGGCGGCCGTGCCTGCTGGGACCGATTTTCGCCGCGCAGGGCTGGAACGACTCGCCGTTCAACGTCTATCCCGTGAAGGGCCGCTATATGTGGCGGGACCTGACGCGCATCTGTGCGGACGAAGGCCTGCCCTTCAACCGGCCCGACGCGTTTCCCCAGAACAGCCTGCTGGCCGCCCGCATCGCCCTCATCGGCACGGACGGGAGCTGGGTGGCGCCGTTTTCGCGCGCCGTTTTCGAGCAGAATTTCGTACACGGAAAATCGATCTGCGACACCGAAATATTGCGCGCGGTACTGAACGGTCTGGGTCTCGATCCGGCGCCGGTGATCGAGAAGGCCACCAGCCCGGAGAACAAGGAACGGCTCAAGGCGCAGGTGAACGAGGCGCAATGGCTGGGCATTTTCGGCGCCCCCAGCTTCGTCGCCGACGGTGAGCTGTTCTGGGGCTTCGACCGCATGCGCCGCGCGGTTCGCTGGGCCGCGGGAGAGCGGATGTGAGCGGCAGGACTGTACGTTGCGGCTGGGTTCCGCCCGGGGACGATCTTTATGCCGCCTATCACGACACGGAATGGGGCGTGCCCGAATATGACGACCGGGCGCTCTATGAAAAGCTGATCCTGGACGGCTTTCAGGCGGGGCTGTCGTGGATCACGGTCTTGCGCAAGCGGGAGAATTTCCGCCGCGCCTTCGATGATTTCGACCCGGAAAGGATCGCCCGCTACACGCCGCGCAAGGTGGAACGCCTGCTGGCGGACCCCGGGATCATCCGCAACCGGGGCAAGATCGAGGCGACCATCGGCAACGCCCGGGCGTGGCTGAAAATCATGGAAGAAGGGCCGGGCTTCTCTCACTTCATCTGGGACTTCGTGGACGGACGGCCGGTCCAGAACAGCTGGAAGCGCCTGGAGCAGGTGCCCGCCGCCACGCCCATGAGCGAGGCGCTGTCGAAGGCGCTGAAGGAGAGGGGGTTCCGTTTCTGCGGGCCGACCATCGTCTACGCCTTCGCCCAGGCCGTGGGGCTCGTGAACGACCATACGACGGACTGCCATCGCCACGCCGAAGTGGCGGCCCTGCCCGGCCCACTTCATTCCGCGCCGGCATGACAGAGGTTTTCCCCAGCTTATGGGAGCCTGTCGAGGCATCCGGTTCACACAAAGGCACGAAGGCCGCACAAAGAACACGAAGAGGTTCGATCAACTTCAGTTTACGGAGGGCCTTTGTGGCCCTGGTGACGCCGTCGTGTCTGAAGGCAAACAGCCGCATGGGACACACCTCTCCCATCGGGAGAGGGAGGGGCCCGCGGGCGCGCCAGCGCCCGTGGGAGGGTGAGGGGCGC
>JBKHIN010000221.1:0-5567 GCA_046538635.1 Alphaproteobacteria bacterium | reverse complement strand
CAGCGCAGGCGGTACGAGGTGGGCGGCAAGGCGTCCCAGCCCCGGCAACAGCACGAGAAAAAAGAATGCCAGCCCCAGGACGGCCGCCACGGAGACGCGCGTCGCGGCGTGCAGCGTGGCCTTGTCCAGAACCAGGCGCCGGCGCAGGTTCGGCCACCATTCCGTGAGGCCTTCATTGAACGGACGGTCGAAAATGGCGAGGCGGCCGCCTTCGCCCTCCGACTGTCTCAGCCTCAGCACGCCGGGATAGTCCGCCTCCGGAACCGGACGCAGGGTGCCCAGCGGCCAGCGCGCGAGCACTTCGCCGCTGGCCTCGTCCTCGATGATGAGTTCGCCCATGCTCTGGCGCACCAGCACGTCGCGGTCCACCGGAAAGGCGCCGTCGTTGAATGTGCCGGGTACGGGCGATTCGTGGCTCCAGATCGTCATCTTCCGCCGGCCCTCTCCATCACAGGGCGCCCAGATCGAAGGCTTCCGCCGTCCCCTCGCCGTACCGGGGCCGGGGGCTATGGGCCGGTGCGGCGTCGATCAGCGCCTGCAGGTTTTCCACTTCAAGCGATCCGCACATGGCGCGCAACAGGCCGTATCGCACCAGCAGATTATAGCTGAGGGAAACCAGCATGGTCAGTATAAGGATGGATAACAGCAGCAGAGCCAGGAAGAGCGCAAGATCGGCGGCCACCGGCGCCGCCTGGTTGACGAGAATGATCTGGGCCAGCCTCACCATCAGACCGACATTGATTGCGATCAGCACCCCGGAAATGGCGAGATGAGGCAGAACCAGCGCGGCCACGGCGGGCGAGCGCAGGCGCGAGCGGAAGCGCAGGGGACCCAGCTGCGTGTGGCGGGCAAAATAGCGGAACTCGGCAGTCCGGTAGCGGATGAAGAGCACCAGGAAAGCCAGCGCCAGCCCTATGGCCCATTCCACGGCAGGAACGGCGAAGACGGCGGCGCCCTCTCCCTTCATTACCGCAACCGCAGACAGCCCGGCAGCCCCCAGCCCGCACAGCCAGGGCACGATCCAGGCGGCAATGAGCCCGGCGCCGCGTCCGGAAAAGCCGAAGCGCAAATCCCCGTAAAGCGTGTGCTGGATCCGGTAGCGGTGCGCCGCGACATTGCGCCAGGGCACGGCAAGCCCCAGCGTCAGCAGGCAGATCGCCAGCCAGTACATCCAGAGCAGGGCGTAACGCCAGGCCGATCCGTCCTGCTGAAAGCCGATGCCGCGCCAGAAGGTGCGGCTGAGGCGGTAGCCCCGCGCCTTGTAGAGCGCCACGGGAATCAGGGGCAGCAGGACGAGCATGAAGGCCAGGTCGGCCGGGCCCAGCAGCGCCCGCCAGCCCATCAGCGCAATCGCACCCAGAAAGATGGCCGCGCCCGGCGCCAGCAGCAGGGCGAGCGCGCGCAGAAATCCGGCGAGCAGTTCCTCTCCGCGCCCGTCATATTCCAGCGGCGCGCCGTCAATCATGGCGTGATTCCAGTAGAATTGGCGCAGTCGCGTCCGCGACCAGAAGCGGAACAGGCCGAGGGACAGCAATTCGAACAGGCTGTTGAGCAGCACGAGGGCGCTCAGCCGTCCCAGGCCCTTGCGGAAGACGGGGCGCGTGGCGGCCTCCCCGGCCGCGCCAGTCGGTGTGGAAGTGATGGACACGCTTGAACTTACCCGCTTACGCAAACGCCGGGGGCGCCCGGCGACGCGACCCCCTCCGGCCCCGATGATCCATGCGCCGCCCGGCCCGGCGGCAGGGTGAAAGCATGACGCGGAATATGGCGAGGGTTTGACGCGAGCGGAAACCCACGGCGCCCCCCTCCCCTTGATTGCCTGTTTACGTTAAACTCCCGCCAGTTTTGATGTTTTTGGAGATCCCCCATGTCCGAGACACGGGCCTTTGCGCTCACCGTCAACAGCAACGGCCAGCTGGAGCCGAGCGACGGATTCCTCGACTTTCTGCGCGCCCAGTCGGCGGGCAGCCAGCTGACCATGACCGTGCGCGCGCGTTCCGGCTCGCTGGGATATACGGCGGACATCGTCGTCACCCATCCCAAGGAAGCCGGCCACAAGAACGCCGGGAGCGGCAAGCCGCCCAAGCAGTTCGCCCGCTGGAGCTGACGGCGGCCAGATGCAACAACGCAGGCGGCGGCGCCGGAGCCGCCTCCTGCCCGGGGGATCGGGGAGAAACGGGGGGCGTTCGTGGTGGAACATCCGATCAAGCGTGGCGACATCATTCAGGTGCCCCGCAGCGCCCTGGGCCTGCCGGAGCCCGAAGAGGGCGAGACGCCCAGGGACATTTTCGGCGCCGTCATTTCCGCGCCCTTTCTCACCGATGCCGCCCGGCAATATCTGGTGGCGATGGTCTCCAGCCGGTCGGAAAATCCGGAAATCGAGGTGGAAATCACCAGCGACTCCCCCTTCAACGGCTGGGTGGTCGCCGCCTCGGTGATCGTGAATGTGCTGGACGAGCAGCTTCTGCAGATCTCCCCCATCGACCGCAAGCGCGGCCGCCTTTCGGGCCGCGACATGGGCCGCCTCGAGGGCCTGCTGCGCGACATTCTGGGCCTGCAGCGGCTGAAGGTGTAGGGGCCGCTACTGATCCTTCCCTTTCCTGCGTTTGTCCAGATAGTCCCGGGCGGCGCCGAAAAAGTCCTTTTTGAGCTTCTCCCGGTCGACCCCCGTTTCGTCGGCGATGGCCTGGAACAGGGCATCCACGACGGCATTGAAGACCCACCTCGCATCGTCCGACGCAGAGGCCCGGAACTCTTCCCGGTTCAGAACAAGCTCAAAAGAGAAGTCCACGCGGCCGTCCCGCGCTTCGAAATATTTCTTCGTTGCCAGTACGAGCGCGCGCTCTTTCAAACCGGCTTCATCGGGCGCGGAGATACGGACATCCTCGAACAGAAAACGCCAGTCCATATCGATGTCCGCCACTGAACCGGCCTGCCACTCATCCCGGACCTGAATATCGGCCACACCCGTTTCGAACCACGTGAAAGGCGCCTGCCCGGCGAAAGCGGCCAGAACGGAAACCGGCATGCGCTCAATGTCCCATTCCGTCGTGCGCCCTTCGGGTATGGCCCGAGTGATAATCCGCACAGGATGGCCGTTCACCGAGCCTTCGACCGTGGACCGGAACATGACGTCGAAAAGCGCCTGCTGGCTGCGCAGCGGGCGCGCCTCGACGAGCGGCATGTCAAAGGTCAGCGTTCGGCCGTCCGGTTTTTCCACGGTGACGGAGAGATTCGAGATTCGAAGATCGTTCACGGCGAAATCGGGACTCCCGCCCCCGGAATTCTTTCCGCCTTCGCTCGAGTCCGGCTTCCGGTGTTCGGCCAGCCTGCCGCTGACATTTTTCAGATGCACGGCGTCGAATGTGGGCGTGACGAACGGTAACAGCGACCAGGGATTCAACTCCATGTCGGCTTGTTCTACGGCGAAGGAAAAATCACGCTCGGGATGACCGGACCTGACAGCCTCGAATTTCGTGATGGCCAGGCAGCCTTCGAGCAGAGAGCCCTCGACCGTGTCATAGCGGATCACCGCACCCGTCCGCTCTCCGACATAGTCGGCGACAAAGCGCACGGCCGGCTCGAAGAACCAGGTGTTCAGAACAAAGACCGCCGCAATCAGCACGGCGGCAATGGCGGCGGCGATCCCGCCGAACCAGGCGGCAAATTTCGCCAGATGGCGCTGCCACACGACGCCAACACAAAGGGCGGCCACCGCCCCGGCCATGCTCCAGAGCACTGCCCCCGCAGCGATGGCAGCCGCGACCAGCACTTCGGCCAGCAGGATTATCAGACCTTCCAAGTTTCCCCCTCTCCCCCTTCAAGGGGCTTTCGGTGTTATTCCCCCTCCATCTGCTTCATGAAGCGGCGGATGCGTTCGGCGTTCATGCCCACGTCCGAGGTGCCGATGCGCGACTTGGAACGCATGTCGAGGCGCGTGCGCCCGTCCTCCGTCTTCCGGATGCGGATGACGATATCATCGGTGAAACCGAACCATTGAGAGGTGTGGGAGGCCTCGATAATGCCCGCTTCCCTGTCCCTGCTGATGATGCTCCAGCCATTCGTCTTGGCAACTTTCAGCGCCCGGTCGAAAATCGCCTCCGGCGGGGCATCGAAGTAAGCGGGCTCGATGTCCGAGTACCCCTCGAAGGCTTTCTGCTTCTCGCCCTGGGCCGGGTCGTATTCGGGCGGGTTCTTCGTCATCCAGTCCGAAGCACGCGCCTTGAGGATGGCGCGGAATTGCGGTGGATCCTCCGTATCCGTCGTGATGTCATGGATGGGAGGAACGGGCTTCTGATCGAGAAGTTCGGAAAAGACCGGCACTTCGCGAACCATGACGAGCTGAGGGATCAGTACGGCCAGCAGCCCGCCCGAAATCAAAAACGCGAGCAGGGAAGGCACAAGCAGGCGCCCCGGCCCGCGGATGAGAAACACGAGGAACAGGAGCAGGCCCAGCACGCCCGCACCCAGAGCCCCATATCCCGCATAACGGATCATCACTCCGAGGGCCGTGCCCAGGTCCCACCATTTCGCCTGATAGCCCGGTCCGGCCACCGCGGCCGCGGCCGCCGCCAGAACCGCCACGATCAGCGCGAGCCACGCCAGCCTGCCCGGCCAGCCGCCGCGCCTGCCGCCCGTTTCCGTTGTGCTCACTTTCCCCTCTCCTTTTGTCCCGGCCGGGGGCGCCGCCCCCGGACTTTCCGCCGCTCTTCGGGCATGCGGCGCGCGCCCTGACATGAGCTAATCGCCGCCCTCCTTCGCGGTGGGCAGCACATAATCCCTGAACCGTTCGCGAAGCTCTACCTTCTGGATCTTGCCCGTGGCCGTATGCGGAATTTCATCGACGAACACCACGTCGTCGGGCAGCCACCACTTGGCGATCTTGCCTTCCATGAAGGAGAGGATTTCCTCCTTCGTCACGGAAGAGCCTTCCTTGCGCACGATGATCAGCAGCGGGCGCTCGTCCCATTTGGGATGGGCCATGCCGATCACCGCCGCCTCGATGACCTCCGGATGGCCGACGGCGACATTCTCCAGGTCGATGGAGGAAATCCACTCGCCGCCCGACTTGATGACATCCTTGGAGCGGTCCGTAATCTGCATATAGCCGAGGGGGTCGATGGTGGCCACGTCGCCCGTATCGAACCAGCCGTCCGCATCCAGAATGTCGCCGCCCTCGCCCTTGAAATAGGCGCTGGCAATGGCGGGTCCGCGCACCAGCAGGCGGCCGAAGGTCTTGCCGTCCCAGGGCAGTTCCTTTCCGTCATCGTCGACGATCTTCATCTCGACGGTGAAGGGCACCCGTCCCTGCTTGCTGCGGATGGCGAGCTGTTCCTCCCACGGCGCGTCCTCCATGCCCGGCTTGAATTCGCCCACCGTGCCGATGGGGCTCATCTCGGTCATGCCCCAGGCGTGATAGACGTCCACGCCATACTGTTTCTTGAAGGTCTCGATCATGGCGGGCGGGCAGGCCGAGCCGCCGATGATGACACGCTCCAGCCAGGGCAGGTCCTTGCCGGTTTCCTCCAGATATTGCAGCAGCATCAGCCAGACCGTGGGCACGGCGG
>JBKHIN010000220.1:0-5582 GCA_046538635.1 Alphaproteobacteria bacterium | reverse complement strand
GCCTCGAACAGGCCGCGCGCGCGCATCACCACGCCATGGGCACGGGCGGTCAGTTCGCGCAAGGTGTCCTCGTCGCCCCGCGCGCGGGCCTCGGCCTTCAGCCCGGCGAGGCCCAGCCCTCGCGTGTCCGTGCCGTCCAGCATGGCGGTGAAGGCCTCCTCCGCCGCCAGACGGTCGCCCGAAAGCCGGGCGCTCTGGGCGCGCAGCAGCAGCAGCAGGCGCGGATCGGGAGTGCCCCTCTCGGCCTGGGCGAGATGGCGTTTCGCGCCCGCCTCGTCGCCGGAGGCGGCGGCCACCAGCCCGCGCACCAGCGCGTCCTGGGTCCGGCGCGCACGCAAACGGTCCGTATAATGATAAAGTGCGGTGAGCTGACGCCGGGTCAGGCTGCGCAGCCGGTCGGACCAGACGAGGATCATCGCCGTAACGGCGAACAGCAGCAGCAGAACCGCCACGGAAGTGTCGGCACGGTAGCCCAGCCAGACGATGTCCACCTCGCCCGGATGATCGGCCAGCCACGCCGCCGCCGCGGCGAGCGCGAAGATGATCAGCCAGATCCAGACGAGGCGCGCGAGCCGGGCCACGAAGTCCTACCTTTCCGAGGCGCCGTCCGCCTCGTTCTCGCTTGGGGAGGGGCCGCCCTCCGGTTCGGGTTCGGGCGCAGGCTCCGGGGCGGTCTCTCCGGCGCCCTGCTCATCGTCCGCCGCCGGCGGTTCCTCCTGCCGGGGCTCAGCCGGTTGGGGCCCGGCCGGCTGCGGCGCGGCTTCGGCCGGTGCGGGCGCCTCCGCCTCGGGCGGCACGAAACCGGCCTCCCGCGCCTTGCGCTCGGCCTCCGCTTCGGCGATTTCCTCCAGCACCGTGCGGTTGACCTCGGCCACGAGGTTGTCGAGCCGCACCCGGGCGCGCGCCGCCTCCAGCCATTCCTGCGCCGCTTCCCGTTCGGGCTGCGCCAGCTTTTCGAGGGTCTGAACGGCGCGCTGAAGCTCGCCCTCCTCCAGCCGCTGTTCGGCGCGGGCCACGATGGCCGGAGCCTTTTCCCCCTCCACTTCGCCCACCGGGCGCACCGAGAACAGGCCCACAATGCCGTCCCACAGCCATTCGAAGAAGCCTCTGCCGTGCTCCCGGCGCCAGACGCGCACCACGTCGTCCGCCACCTTGTCGAAGCGCGTCGCCAGCATGGGCACGGAGGGCAGACCCGTCTCGGCGTAGGGCTTGAGTTCCGCCACCAGGCGGTTGTCCGGATCGAGCACCTCGATGGCCTTCAGCTCGTTGACGAAGGGCTGCGAGGTCTGCACCGCCCGGGTCAGATGCGCCAGCGCCAGGGCCAGCGAGGCCCGGCGCACGTCCCGCGTCATCTCGTCCCGCTCAAGCTGGGCGATCCGGCCCTTCAACTCTTCCACCCGGTTCGACCACTGGTCGAGCATTCCGGGCAGATCCTCCGGCGTCGCGGCCTCCAGAGACTCCAGCCGGCCGGTGAGGCGCGCGCGGGTGCGCGTCACGTCGCCCGCCAGCTTGGAGAGCTTCGTGTCCAGGCGCACCAGTTCCTCGCCGATCTGTTCCAGGTTGGCCCGCAACTCCTTGCGGCGCACGCGCACCACCGGGCCGTTGCCGCCCGCGCGCTCTTCCAGTTCCTCCAGCTCGCCCTGCAGTTTGGTGACCGTGGCGTTGATGTCGGAAAGCTGCTGCACCAGCGGTTCGGAGGCGGAAAGGTCGGCCAGCGCCTCGATGCGCCCGGCCAGTTCGTCCACCCGGCGGCGCATGGCCGCGACCTGTTCCGGATCGCCCTGCGCCAGTTCCATGTTCTCGATGCGCGTCTGCAGCGTCTCCACCTGCTCGCGCACGCCGCCGCCCTCGGCCAGCAGCAGGATGACCGCGACGATCAACCCGCCCGCCAGCCCGGCACCGCCATAGATGGCCAGGCGCGGCCAGGGCACGCCGCCGATGCCGCCCCCAAGACCGCCGCCGGAACCGCCCGAAGGGGGGCCGGAGCCGTCACCGCCATTGCCGCCCCTGGGAAGTTCGCCGCCGGTTTCGTCCTTCGGCGGCCCGGTTTCTGCATCCTTCGGCGGACGCTCCTTCTCCGGAGAGCCGGGCTCCGATGGAGAAGCCGGCGCTGCGGAAGGCTGGTTCGCGGCCGTTTTCTTCGTCGCGGGCTTGTCGCCTGTGGTCTTTCGAGACGCGGCGGCCTTTCCGGAACCGGGTTTGGCGGCCGTTTTCGCGCTCCGTTTCGTTGCGGACCTGGCGGCAGCCTTTGCCGCCGGTTTGGCTGCGCCCTTCCCGGAAGCGGCCCGCGCGCGCCCGTTCGCTGCCGTCCGCGAGGATGTGCGTGTCGTATCGGGCTCTCCCTGCGGCGGCCCGGCCGTTTCGGAAGCGGTGCTCATCGGGACCCTCGTCACTGACGCGTTAACGCATCGCGCGTTAATCAAACACTAAAGCCCGGGGGGCGCAATTGCGGCACCCCGCGCCGCGGCGCACCCGAATCCTTTTTCGGCCGTGATTTTGGCCATTCAGGGGCGGCCGCAGGCGTCCGCGCCGGGACTGCCGGGCCGGGGCAGGAGGGCCAGAAGCGAAGTCTGATCGGGCACCGGGGCCACCGCGATTCGCCGCCAGAGGCCGGGAGTAAGCGCGTCCGCCGCGGCGGGGCTGATACAATATGCGGCGGCGGCCTTCAGCCGCTCCCGCAGGCCAGCGGCGCTCACAAGTTTTTCGAACAGTCCGGCGGAGCGGGGGGAGAACAGCAGCACGCCGTCGAGCGGGCGGGGCTCTCCCTTCAGGGCCCGGACAGCGGCGGGGGGCAGCGTCTCTTCGGCCTGCGCCTCGTAAAGCGTCTCACGCCGCACGGCGATCCCCGCATCGGAGAGCGCCTGGGCCAGATCGCCCGCGACGTGGCTCCCGGCGGCATGGAACACCGGCCCGGCGGCAGGTTCCGCCCGCGCGGCGATCAATGCGGCGAGGGAGCCCACATCGCCCCCGGCAACGTCCACATCGGTGAAGCCGGCGGCGCGCGCCGCCCCGGCGGTCGCCGCGCCCACGGCGAAGACCGGCAAATCCCGCAACGGCGTCGAAGCCGCGAAGGCCCGCACGCCATTGGCGCTGGTGAAGGCGAGCGCCTGCACATCTTCGAGATCGGGCACAGCCTGTTTGTGCCGGATGTGCATGAGGGGGGCGCGGGTCACGGTGTAGCCCAGCGCTTCCAGATGGGCCGCCAGCCGCCCGGCGTCCGGTTCCGGCCGTGTGACGAGCAGATGCATGGGGCGTGGCTTCGCCTATTGGGCGGCGACGAAAGCCGCCAGAAAGTCCGAACCGGCGCGGGCGCGGATTTCGTCCGCCGCGTCCCGGCCCATGCGCGCGGCATCCGCGGAATCGCCCGCACGTTCCGCGCTGAAGGCGCGGCTGCCGTCGGGCTGGTACACGGCGCCGCGAAAATAAACCTTTTCGCCGTTCACTTCCGCCAGCCCCGCCACGGGCATCCGGCAGGAGCCGCCCAGCCGGGCGAGAAAGGCCCGCTCCGCCGCCGTCGCCACGGCGGTGGGAGCATGATGGACCGCTTCCAGCAGGGCGCGTGTGCGTTCGTCATCGGCGCGCGTTTCGAGGCACAGCGTCCCCTGGCCGATGGCGGGCAGCACATGCTCGGCCGCGACCACCTCGCTGGCGTGCCGCTCCAGCCCCAGACGCCTGAGCCCGGCCAGCGCCAGCAGCGTGCCTGCCAGTTCGCCGCTCTCCACCTTGCCCATGCGGGTCTGCACATTGCCGCGCAGATCGACCACGCGGAAATCCGGGCGCAGGGTGAGCACCTGGGCCTTGCGCCGCAGCGAACAGGTGCCGATGACGGCGCCACGGGGCAATTCCGTGAGGCGCGGGGCCGGGCCGCCGATAAAGGCATCGCGCGGGTCCTCGCGCCCGGTGACCGCGGCGATGACGAGCCCGGGCGGCAATTCGGCGGGCATGTCCTTCATGGAATGGACCGCCAGATCCACCTCGCCCGCGACCAGCGCTTTTTCGATCTCCTTGGTGAACAGGCCCTTGCCGCCGATGGCGGCCAGAGGCCGGTCCCGCACCCGGTCGCCCGTGGTGGTGATCTTCACGATTTCCACCGCGCCGCCCGCCGCATCTTCGCGCGGGACGTCCCAGCCATGCGCCTCCGCCAGCAGGCGCGCCACCTCGCGCGCCTGGGCCACGGCCAGCGGGCTGGCGCGGGTGCCGATTCTCAACTTCACATCTGCCATGACGACCGTCCGGTGCGTCCGGCGCACCCCCTCAGGACGCCGGAACGGGGAACTTGTTCCCTGATGATGCCCGGAGTATAGGGCGCGGCATGGAAAGTCCAGAGCCGCGCCTGCTTACCGTTCTCGGCATCGAATCGAGTTGCGATGAAACCGCCGCCGCCGTGGTGCGCGGACGGCCCGGAGCCGTGCCGGAAATCCTCTCGAACCGCATCTTCAGCCAGGTGGAGGCCCACGCCCCCTATGCGGGCGTGGTGCCTGAAATCGCCGCCCGCGCCCATGTGGAGCGCATGGACGGGCTGGTGGCCGAGGCCATGGCGGAGGCGGGGCTCGATTTTCCCGCGCTCGACGGCGTGGCGGTGACCGCCGGTCCGGGGCTGATCGGCGGGCTGATCGTGGGTCTGATGACGGCGAAGGGCATCGCCGCCGTACATGACCTGCCGCTGATCGGCGTCAATCATCTGGAAGGCCATGCGCTTTCGCCCCGGCTGCTGGAGGCGGTGGACTTTCCCTGGCTGCTGCTGCTGATTTCCGGCGGCCATTGCCAGTTGCTGACCGTTCACCGAACCGGGCGCTATACGCGGCATGGCACCACCATCGACGACGCGGCGGGCGAGGCCTTCGACAAGACGGCGAAGCTGTTGGGGCTGGGCTATCCCGGCGGGCCCGCCGTGGAACGGGCGGCGCAGACCGGCAACGCGGACCGCTTCGCCTTTCCCCGCCCGCTGGCCGGCCGCGCAGGCGCAGACTTTTCCTTCTCGGGCCTCAAGACCTCGGTGCGCCATGCGGCGGAAGGCTGCGCGCCCTGCCCGGCGCAAGACGTGGCGGACATCTGCGCCTCCTTCCAGGCGGCCGTGGCGGAAAGCCTTGCAGACCGGACGCGCAACGCCATGCGCCTGCATGAAGAGATTACAGAAGGAAAGCCGCGCACGCTGGTAGTGGCGGGCGGCGTGGCGGCCAACAGCGCCGTGCGGGCGGAACTGAAGCGGCTTGCCGGGGCCGAGGGCTACCGCCTGATCGTGCCGCCCATATGGCTGTGCACGGACAACGCCGCCATGATCGCCTGGGCAGGCGTCGAGCGGCTGGCGCTGGGGCTCACGGACGGCTTCGATCTGGCCCCGCGGGCCCGCTGGCCGCTGGACGAGGAGGCGGCGCGAACCCGCGATCCCCGCCCCACCAAAAGCGCCCGCCGGGGCGCCAAGGCCTGATTCCGGCGGGCGTCAGGTCCGGTCCGTACGGGACCGGGAGGAAAGTTTGCCGGGGGTAGCGTTCCGGTCAGAAGGAGAACAGGCCGACAGCCTGTCCGGTCATCAGGAGCGCGTAGACCAGCAGGATCAGCCCCGCGGCTTTGGCGGCGACTGT
>JBKHIN010000219.1:0-5586 GCA_046538635.1 Alphaproteobacteria bacterium | reverse complement strand
CGAAAATCAAGCGGCCTGCCCGGAAAACTGCTTCGGCCGACTTGCGAGCACAAATCGCCATGGCGGGGACGGGGACCGCCGTTCGAATCTGAAATCCAATGGGAAAGATCCCGGTCGCTGCGGTTCAGATGCTATGATGTCGCGTCCTCCGGACGCAATTCCGCACCTTCCATGAGGATTTCGACGGCCTGCACGGCGGCGTCCTGAAAGGGTTCGAAAACGATGTCGGCTCCCGAGGCCAGCAAATCCTCGGTGTCGGCCTTGCTGTGCGAGGTCAGGGCAATCTTGCCGCTGAATCCGGCCGCCCGGGTAATCTGAAGCAGCGTGGTCCGGGCGTCTTCGTGGCTCAGCCCCGTATGGTGGATGGGTATCGTGGACACGACCCAGCGCACCTGCTTCAGCGGCAGCCTGGCCACAAACTCGGGATCGGTCGCGTCGCCGAACCGGGCGTGAAGGCCAAGTGACAGGTAACGCCGGACCACAAGAGGATTGTAATCGACGCCCAGCACGCGCACACCCTTGTCCTTCAGTCTGGTGGCGATGGCCTTTCCGAAGCGCCCGAGGCCGAAGATGACAACATCGTACGGGTGCGGACGGTACCGTGCCTCCCCGGGCCGCTCCCGCGGCGTCCCCCTCCGCTCGAATATGCCCAGCATGGGCTCGAACCGTCGATAGAGCTGATGGGAATAAGTGATCATGTAGGTGGAGGCGGCAATCGTCACCAGTCCGACCATGGTAACGAGGCTGAGTGCGCCCGGAGTGACATGGTCGAGAGAAACGCCCATGGCGACGAAGATGAGCGAAAACTCGCTGATTTGCGCAACGGTCAGGCCCGCCAGAAAGCTGGTCCGCTTGCGGTAGCCCATCGCACCCATGATCAGCACCACAATCAGCGGATTGCCGATCAAAACGAAGAGTGAGAATACGCCCGCCGCCAGCATTTGCGCGCCGAGCAGGGATAGATCGAGGCTAGCCCCCAGTGCGATGAAAAAGAACAGCAGCAGGAAATCGCGCAAGGGCGAGAGGCGCGCCGCGATGGTTTCCCGGAAGGGCGTGGACGCCAGCGCGATACCGGCGAGCAGGCCGCCCACCTCCTTGCCCAGACCGACGACGTCCCCGACCGCGGCGAAGATCGCCGCGAGGGCGATGGCGAAAATCACCAGCAGTTCCGGCGCACGGGCCAGCCGTTCGGTCAGCGGGTCCGCACCGTAACGGATGAAGAGGACCACGACGGCCACCAGCGCCGCGCCCGAGGCGAACACGGTAATGATCTCGGCGGCGCCGTCGGTTTCCGCCGTACCCACACCGACCGCGGAAAGGACGATCATGGCCAGAACCACCACCAGGTCCTGAACGATCAGGAACCCCAGCGCGATCTGGCCGTGAAGCGTATCAAGCTCACGCTTGTCGGAAAGCAGCTTGACGATGATGATGGTGCTGGAAAAGGTCAGCGCCACGGCGACATAAAGGCTGGTCATGGCGTCGAGCCCGAGGGCCAGCCCGATGAAATAGCCGACAATGGAAGTAAAGGCGACCTGCCCCAGCCCGGTCGTCAACGAAACCGCACCGAGCGAGCGGATCAGCTTGGTGTCCAGCTTCATGCCGACCATAAACAGCAGAAGCGCGATTCCGAGCTCGGAAAGGAGTCTGATCTGTTCATCCGACCGGACAATGTCGAGGGCGGACGGCCCCGCCAGCAGGCCCACGGCGATGTAGCTGACGATTAGGGGTTGGCGAAGCGTGACGCCAATAAAGCCGACGACCGCGGCCATAACCAATAGGACGGCGACCTCGCCGAAAACGGAATGGGTGATGAGCTCCGTCAAGTGGACTCCCTTTTCAATAAGTTAGCGCGATATCTTCCACGTTTCCGGTGCGTGTTTCACAGTAAGGCGTCGGCATCCACCGCGCGCGAAACAGCGGGGGAGAAGCATGTCATCCGGTTGAGAGTCGTTTATGATTACCTAACATGCCGTGTTTAAGGTTTGAAATTCAGGCAGGTCAGGCGGATCGTTTCGCCGATGGTCCGGATAGAAGGGCAGACCGTGAAGAGAATTCTCGCCGCGACTGATTTTTCCGTCAGGTCGGACCGGGCTCTCCGCCGCGCCGTTCTGCTGGCAAAGAGGTCCGCAGCCTCCATCACGCTCGTCCATGTCGTCGACGACGACCGGCCGAAGCGTATCGTCAGGGCGGCGCACGATGCGGCGTCGAAACTTCTGAACGAGCAGGTCCGCTCACTGCGCCACACCGACGGTATCGACTGTAATGCCATCGTAATTCTTGGCGACCCTTTCGAGGGAATTGCCAAGGCGGCCGGGCAGATTGCTCCCGATATGCTGGTCCTCGGCCCGCATCGCCGCCAGGCGCTGAAGGATGTCTTTGTGGGCACGACGGCCGAGCGGACGATCCGCGCCGCCCGCCATCCTGTGCTGATGGCGAACGGCGTACCCGCCGGATTCTACCGCCACATACTCATTGCCGTGGACTTCTCGGAATGCTCCCGGCGCGCCATTCAGGCCGTCAGGGACCTCGGTTTCCACAGGCAAGCCGCGGTTTCCATAATCCATGTCTACGACACTCCGGCGAGCAGCGCCGTGGCGCGGGCCCTGCCCGTCGACGACCAGATCAGGGATTACCTCCACGATGAGAAAAAGCAGGCGGCCGAAACCCTGGCTGCGTTTCTGAACGACCTTGAGTTTTCGCCCGACCGCCAGATCGTGAAATTCAGCGAAACGTCCGTGAGCGATGCAACATGCTCGGCGGCGCGAGAGGTTTCGGCGGACCTGATCACCGTGGGCACGCATGGAAGGACCGGCCTCCCGCAAATCATGCTGGGCAGCGTGGCGGAAAGGGTTTTGCGCAGCGCGGATCGGGACGTGCTGGCGGTTCCGCCTTCGGCACATCCATGAAACCGACGCCCCGCGACGGACAGGGCTCGTAGTCTGCAGCTCGAGGATGATGCACCGTTCTGCGCGGCCTTGATGCGCCGGCATGTGGCGCGTCCGGGAAGGATGGTAGAAAGGGTGGGCGCCGTCCCATCGGGACAAGACGGTCAGATCACGAAGTTGCGGCGGCGCCTGCTGATACCGTACACAGAAAATTAAGCTGAATTTTCAATCTTCAGGGCCGATCAGGGGTCTGAACGCCGCCAGACACAAAGGCGCTCAGCGGCACCGGAAATCACAATGTGGTGCACGGGTTCCCTAGACGCGATCCGGCGACATTTCGCTCGTCCACCGCGGGTGATCCAATGAGTGATCTGCATTCGAACCCGACCGGCGCCATTGGTGGACGCGCGGCACAGGCCGTGACCATCGCGCTGCTTGGAGCAGCCGCCTGGGCGGCGCTGACGCGGGGCGATCCGGCATCGCTCGTGATCGGCGCGCCCACCGTCGCGCTCGCCGTTTACGCATCGCTGACCGCCCACGTTCCACCGCCGCAACGTCCGGCGGCTCTGGCGCGTTTCGCACTGTTCCTGATCGAGGAGGTTTTCGCGAGTGCCTGGTACGTAGCGAGCCAGGTTTTCCGTGCCCGGATGCGCCTTGACCCCGGCCTCGTTACCTACCGTATGCGGCTCCGGAGCGGGTCGGCGCGCGCTACCTTCATGATTGCCGTAGCAGTGACGCCAGGCACGCTCCCGGCCGATCAGCGGAAAGACCGGCTCATCGTGCACGCGCTGGACCGCCGGGCGGATGTGCACGGCGCGCTCAGGAATCTCGAGGGGCACATCGCACCCCTCTTCGCCGAGCCGCGGGAGGACAGGACATGAGCGGGAGTGTGCTCCTCTTTCCGGCGATCGGCGCGGTCGGCGCCACCGCGGGACTCGCGGCTTTCCGGCTGGTGCGGTCGCGGACGACGCCGGACCGCCTGCTCGCGCTGCAACTGCTCGTGGCGAAGGTCATAGCGGTGCTTTTTCTTTTGAGTGCGGAAAGCGGTGTCGCGGCGCTGGCCGAGACGGCGCTCGTACTCGCGCTGCTCGGCGCCGTGACAGCGGCGGTCTTCGCGCAGGGGAGCGGCGATGGCAGGCCTTGAGCAATCCTTGCCGCCGGCGGTGCGGCTCGTGGCGGCGGCGCTCGCACTGGGCGGCGGCGTCTTCTTCATGCTCGCCGCAGCAATTGCCACGCTGCGCCTTCCGGACGCGCTGTCGCGCCTTCACGGCGTGACGAAGGCAGAGACGGCCGGCCTCGGTTTCATGCTGCTCGGGGCCGTCCTCGTCGAACCGGGCTGGCGTTTCGCCCTGCTCGCGCTCTTTACCTGGTTCGCGACCGGCGGGACCGGCGCGGCCGCTTCGTACTTCATCGCGCGCGGCACTCTGCGCCGCGCAGAGGAGAACAGCCGATGACCGCCACCTTCGCCCTGGACATCCTGCTTTGCCTGGGGATGCTCGGCTTCGCCGTGGCGGCTCTCATCTCCAAGGCGGAGCAAGACGCAGTTGCGGCCTTCATCGGTTTGAGCACGCTCGCTGCCGTCGCCTGGGCACGGCTCGGCGCGCCCGACGTGGCCATGGCCGAAGCGGCAATCGGCGCGGGGCTGACCGGCGCGCTCCTGCTCCGCCACCTTACCTTCGACGCCTGATGGCGGTTCTCGTCGCCATCGGCATTGGCGTGGCCGCGCTTGCACTGTTCGCGGCGCTGGTCGTTACGCCGGCCGCACCCGGGCTGGAGGCACCGGCCCGGGCGGAACTTGCCGAGACCGGAGTGACCAACCCGGTAACGGCCGTGCTCCTCGACTATCGAAGCTATGACACGCTGCTCGAACTGGTCGTCGTTCTGCTCGCTGCGGCCGCCGCCCAGGCGCTCGCGCTGCAGGAGCCGGAGCCCGCCCCCCTCAGCGGACCCCTTGCGGAGGCGGCGGCCGGAATCCTGACCCCAGGAATTGTCATCGTGGCCGGCTACCTTCTCTGGATCGGATCGAGGGCGCCCGGTGGCGCTTTCCAGGCGGCCTCCCTCCTGGCGGGCGGATTGATCCTGCTCGAGACGGTCGGCAAGGGGGTACCGCCGCGGCGGCAGGCGCCGGCGCGAGCGCTGGCCGGCCTCGGCGTCGCCGCTTTTCTGTTCGCCGGAATCGCGGTGGCGGCGAACACGGGCACCTTCCTCGACTATCCGGCCGCCCTGGCCGGCGAATTGATACTCGCGATCGAGACGGCGGCGGTTGTCGGCATTGCCTTCGCGCTCCTTTCCCTGTTCCGTGCCGGGAGGACGCCGGTTTGAACGCGGCCGATCTCCTCTATACCGCAATCGCGGTCGCCTTGTTCGGGCTCGGGCTGGGCGCGCTGACGCTGAGCGTCCGTCCCCTGAAGAAACTGCTCGGCGCCAACGTCATGGGGCTTGGCGTCTTCGCGCTGCTGATCGTCACGGCTCACGGGCCGGAGGCCCAGGCCGATCCGGTCCCGCACGCGCTCGTCATCACCGGCATCGTCGTCGCGGTTTCATCCACCGGCCTCGGCCTCGTACTGATCCGGCGCGCCGGGGCCGCGCCAGGGGAGTAAGGGTGGCGGCCGCCTTCGCACCCGACGCGGTACTGGCGGGGCTGATCGTGCTTCCGCTCGCGGCCGCGCTCGCGACCCTCGTGGCGCCGCGGGCGGCT
>JBKHIN010000218.1:0-5594 GCA_046538635.1 Alphaproteobacteria bacterium | reverse complement strand
CGCCTTCGCCTTCGACAATGAAACTCCCCGCCATGACGTACTCCTGGCGCCCTTCGAACTGGCCACGCGGCCGGTCACCAATGGCGAATATCTCGCCTTCATGGACGCGGGCGGCTATGAGGACGTGCGCCTGTGGCTCTCCGACGGCTGGGCCCGTCTGAATTCGGACGGCTGGCGCGCACCTCTCTACTGGGTGGAGCGCGACGGCGAATGGTTCGAGTTCACGCTCGCAGGTCTCACGCCCCTCGATCCCGAGCGCCCGGTCGCCCATGTCAGCTTCTACGAGGCCTCCGCCTACGCCACATGGGCCGGTTGCCGTCTGCCCACGGAATTCGAATTGGAGCAGGCGGCGGCCCCGTGCGATCCGCTGGCCGGAAACCAGCTCGACCCTCCGCAAGCCGGAAGCCCCCTGCACGCGCCCGAGCCGCGTCCCGCCCCAAGCGGCGCGGGCGGAACGGCCCCGTCCCTTTGCCAGATCTTCGGCGACGTCTGGGAATGGTCGGCCAGCGCCTATGCGCCCTATCCCGGTTTCCGTCCGCTTGAGGGGAGCCTGGGGGAATATAACGGCAAGTTCATGTGCAACCAGTTCGTCCTCCGCGGCGGCTCCTGCGCCACACCGCGCGGACATCTGCGCGCCACCTACAGGAATTTCTTCCCGCCCGACGCCCGCTGGCAGTTCTCCGGAATCCGGCTGGCCGCGGACGCCTGACGCGAACCGGACACGGACAATTTGGGGAGTTTCCCATGACATCCTCAGCCCACAGGCCGCGCGTGCGCCCGACGGCGTCGCCGGAACATGGTCTCGACTTTTTCGTCGATTACGAACCTCCGCCGGCGGACTTCCTGAGCGACGTCCTCGCGGGACTGGCCGCCACCCCGAAATATCTGGCCCCGAAATATTTCTACGACGCGGAGGGCTCGCGCCTGTTCGACGAGATCTGCCGCACGGACGAGTATTACGTGACGCGCACCGAACTGGCGCTGCTCGACGAGATCGGCCCCCGGCTTGCCGAAGCCGTGGGGCCGGGCGCCATGGTGATCGAATATGGCAGCGGCTCGGCGTGGAAAAGCCGCCGCCTTCTGGACCTGCTGGAAGCGCCGGAAGGCTATGTCGCCATCGACATTTCCCGCGACCATCTGATCGCGGCCACGGCCGAGATCGCCGCCGACTACCCGCGGCTGGCCGTGGGCGCCATCTGTGCCGATTTCATGTCACCGATTCCGCTCCCGGAACAATTGCGCGGACTTGGACGGCGGCGTCTCGGGTTCTTCCCGGGCTCCACCATCGGCAATTTCACCCCGGAACAGGCAGAGACGTTCCTGGTGCGGGTGCGCGGGCTGCTGGGCCCCGGCGGGGCGTTTCTGGTCGGGGTGGATCTGCGCAAGGACACGGCGATTTTGAACCGCGCCTATAATGATGCCGCCGGGCATACCGCGGCCTTCAACCTCAACCTGCTCCGGCGCATGCAGGGCGAACTGGGCGCGGAACTGGCGCCGGAGGATTTCGGGCATCTTGCCTTTTTCAACGAGGAGGAGGGCCGGATCGAAATGCATCTCGAAGCCCTGCGGGATACGGAAATCCGGCTCGCCGGCGAGCGCTTCACCTTCGTGAGAGGCGAAACCATCCACACGGAAAATTCCTACAAGTACACGGGCCCGGAATTCACCGCGCTGGCCCGGCGGGCCGGCTACGAAACGGCGGAAAGCTCTGCCGACGGCAAGGGGCTTTTCAGCCTTCATCTGTTGAACATTCCCGCGGACGGCCATACCTGACATGAACCGGGCCGATTTCCGGCCCCGGCCAACTTGTGATACGGTTTGCAGGTGAGTAGTCGATCGATAACGAAGGGGATAGCGGCGCTCATGGGGGCACCGTTCTCTCATTTGCGAAGGAGCAGCATCTGAGTACTTCGACGGCTTCGGCGGCGGAGCACGGCCGCCGCGCAATGGCATCGGGCGCACCGCAAGAGGGACGGCCCGAAAAACTTCTCGAACGCGTGCTGACCTCACTCGACGACGACAAGGCGCTGGACGTGGTGACCATCGACCTGCAGGGCCGCAGCACCATGGCCGACGCCATGGTGATTGCCAGCGGCCGCTCGCACCGTCATGTGGGCGCCATGGCCGACCATCTGACCCGCCGCCTGAAGGAGGCGGGCTACGGCAATGTCCGGGTGGAAGGTCTGCCCCATTGCGACTGGGTGCTGATCGACGCGGCCGACGTGGTCGTTCACATCTTCCGGCCCGAGGTGCGGGAGTTCTACAACCTCGAGAAGATCTGGGCGTCCGAAGTGCCGGGCGAACAGCGGGTGATGTGAGGCGCGCCGGCCCTGCGCCGGGGAGAGTGAGATGCGATTGGTCATCGCTGCCGTGGGCCGCGCCCGTTCGGCCCCGGAGGCGCGTCTTGCCGGCGAATATCTCGACCGCCTCAACGGAATGGCCCGGCCGCTCGGCCTGGGTCCGGCCACGCTCATCGAAGTGGAAGACCGGAAGGCCCCCGGCCCCCAGCGCGCGGAGCGGGAGGCGGCGCTTCTGCGCGGCGCAGCGCCGGAGGGGGCGCGCCTCGTCGCCCTCGACGAACGGGGCAAGGCGCTGACCAGCGGACAGCTTGCCCGCCAGCTTGCCGACTGGCGGGATTCCGGCGTTCCGGCCACCGCCTTTCTGATCGGCGGGGCGGACGGCCTGACTCCTGAATTGAGACAGGAGGCCGACTTCATCCTGTCCTTCGGCCCCGCCACCTGGCCGCACCTGCTGGTGCGCACCATGCTCAGCGAACAGCTCTACCGTGCCGCCACGATCCTGGCAGGCCACCCCTATCACCGGCAATAGCCCGGCGCGGGTGCGCCCCGGCGCTCAGTGATCGTGGCTTGAGTGGTCATGCCCGGAATGGTCGTGGCCGTCATCGTGACCGTGGCCGTCTTCGTCGCCGCCGGTTTCCGGCTGCGCTTCGGGTTCCGCTTCCGGCTTTTGCATGGGTCCGCTCGACCAGTGGACATGGACGACGCGCCAGCCTTGCTCGCCACGGCGCAGGCCCAGCGTTTCCTGGCTTCTCAGGGTCATGTCCTTGCCCTCGAAGCGCCCGGTCAGTGCCCGTTCCGTCGCCACCCAGGCCGTATCGCCCGCCATTCCGGCGTTCCGGCTGATCTTTACGGACTCCTCCACGCTGTCCATGAATTTCATGTCGGCGCCCATGTGGTGAGCGGCGTAGTCACTCAGCGAAGCCTCCGTGCGCCCCCCTTCGAAGACCATCACGCCGGGATCGAGCAGCCGCCGCACGGCCGCCTCGTCTCCGGTTGCGAGCGCCTCATGGAAGGCGTCGGCAACCGCCTCCGGCGTTTCCGGCGCGGCCGGAGGCTGCGGTTCGGCGGCCGGCTGTTCCGAAGCTTCCGGGGCTTCGGCCCCGGCGGATGTGCCGTGATCATGTTCGCCGTCGTCATGAGCGTCTTCCGCCGCTGCGGTTCCATGGTCATGGCCGCCATGGTCATGGTCATGGCCTTCGCCCGAGGCCTGGGGCAGGCTGGCCACGCCCAGCCCGTGATGGAACACCAGCCGGCCGCCCCACCAGGCCGTCACCGTCAGCAGGCCTGCCGCGACAAGGAGGACAAGGGCGAAGGGTACGGAGGGTGCGCTCTTGCGCCCGGCCCACCGCCAGAGGCCCGCGATCAGGAATACGCCTGCCGTCGCCAGCGCCCAGTTGCGGTGGGTGATCATGGCCTCGTGGGAGGGGCCGTCATGGGCCACCGAATAGAAGGCCTGGAAGCCTGCCGCCGCGGCGCCCGCCAGCGCGGCCAGGCCCAGGAACAGCATCCAGTCTCCGGCCGTGCGCAGCGAACCGCGCCAGCCCGCCTGCGCGGGCGCGAGGGCCGCAAGCAGCAGAATGACGGAGGCCGTGAACAGCAGCCCCACCGCGAAATGCACGAATACGGGATGAACGTTCGGTTCGATAAGCGCCATGTCGTCCCCTCTCTACGCCGGGTGTTCCTGCGTCGAACGGCGTGCCGCCGGACATACCGGCCCCTGTGCCGGAAAAGCGCGCCCTCCGGCGTTACTCGCCAATCTGCGACTGGGTGTAGCGTTCCAGGCCGATGCGCTCGATCAGGTCGAGCTGGGTTTCCAGCCAGTCGATATGCTCTTCCTCGTCCTCGAGAATATCGACGAAAATTTCCCGGCTGACGAAGTCGTTGACCTCCTCGCAATAGGCGACGGCCTCCTTGTACATGGGATGCGCGCGCTTTTCGGCCTTCAGGTCGCCTTCCAGGCAATCTTTCACGTTCTCGCCGATATAGAGCTTGTCGAGCGTCTGAAGATTGGGAAGCCCTTCGAGGAAAAGGATGCGCTGGATCAAATTATCCGCGTGCTTCATTTCCTCGATCGACTCGTCGTATTCCTTCTTGCCCAGCCGGTGAAGCCCCCAATCGTAGAACATGCGCGAGTGCAGGAAATACTGGTTGATGGCTGCCAGCTCCTGTCTCAGCGCCTTGTTCAGATATTCGATAACCTTGTCCTCGCCCTTCATGTGAGAGGCTCCCGGGTTGGTGACTGAACTCACCCCACACTATTTGCACGCGGGCGGACAAAATCAAGGCCGGTGCGAGCCGCGTTGCATTTGCTTCTCTTTCGCAAGTCCAGCGTCTCGTTGAAAATGCAAGCCACTTGGTAAGGTGTCATTGAATATCATTAGCGTTGGGCGGCCGAAAAATGCCTGCGCGCCGCCCGGAACCGGATCCCGGTACTGTGAGCCCGATTCTCCGTATGCATCAGATATGCTGGAAAGGCCGGCGTGCTTCGCCGGGCGGACAAAGCCGTCGGATGACAAGCCCGCTGTCCGCACCGGCTGCGCGGCCGGAAGAGGTTCAGCCTTCCGCCGGTTCGGGAGGCCGTTCGCGGATCAGGTCCTCCATGTCGTCCCTGCAGATGCCGCAGTTGGGACGGCAGCCCGCCGCCTTGTAGATGTCGGCTGCCGAGGAGGCCCCGCTTTCCAGGCACCGGGTGATATCGGCTTCGGTAAGGGCGTTGCAGATGCAGACATACATGGCACGAACCGCGCGCTTGGCTTATCCCGGACCCTAATGTACGTAATTGAGATTGATTATCAATCACCAAAAATCGGCCGGAACAAAACGCCGCAATCATGGTGACCGCGGAGACACTACGGGCAGCCGGATCGCCCGGATTCCCGCCATTCCGACGGTTAACCCGGTTGCCGGACTCCCGTCAGCGCCGCTTGCGCGGGGCAGAACGGCCGGGGCGTCCTTTTGTGCGGGATTTCGGCTGCGGCCCGGCCGCCTCCGCCGCCGGCGCCTGACGTGCCGTCTCCGCGGCGGCCATCAGCTCGCGTGCGATTTCCTCGGCGTCCTCGGGTGTGAAATCCATGGGCAGGTCGACCGTTTCGGAGGCGACGTAGATGCGCACCATGCCCGCCGTGGTCGGCCCGACCTGAAGGTCGGCGCTTTCCTCGCTTTGCCGGTTGATGCCCATGCCGGGAGTTCCCGTTCGCCGGTTGGTGCAGCGCAGCGCCGGAATGGCGCGGCGCACAGCATAATGCGGCGGCCGGGCCAACGGAAGCCTTTCCGGGCGGGCGGACGGCGCACACG
>JBKHIN010000217.1:0-5619 GCA_046538635.1 Alphaproteobacteria bacterium | reverse complement strand
ATCCATCATGGGCGCGACGCACAGAAGGTGCGAATTGCCGTTCGACGCGTTATGCATTTCAGCCAAAATATCGTTGTTCGCTATCGCCACCATGCAACCAAAGGAAAGTGGCGATACCCGGCGGTACAATTCCACGATCTCGATGACAGGGCAACCAGGCCCCTGAAGCACCGGCCGCGCTCACGCCACGAATGCCATATGGGCGCCGGTAATCGACTGCCGGACCTCGTGATACCCCTCCCAGGGATCCGTCTCAAGATGGCCGCGCAACAGGCCGGTGTCGTTCAACGTGTAGGCCGCCGCGCTTTCGGTGCGGGCGAGTTCCGCCCAGGAGACGGGCATGGCCAGGGGCGCGCCGTGGCGGGCGCGCGTCGAATAGGGCGCGATCGCCGTCGAGCCGCGCTCATTGCGCATCCAGTCAATGAAAATCCGGCCTGTCCGGCGGGCCTTCGCCATGTTCGCGATATAGCGCCGCGGCGCGGCCTCCGCCAGTTTTTCGGCAAAACCTCTGCAGAACAGCTTGACGTCTTGCCAGCCGCGCCGCCGTTCCACCGGAACCACTACGTGCACGCCCTTGCCGCCCGTCAGCAGGGGGAAGGAAACCAGACCCGCCGCCTCCAGAACATCCCGGAATTCGGCGGCCGCCGCCCGGACATCCGCGAACGCCAGCGAAACGTCCGGGTCGAGATCGAAAACCAGCCGTTCCGGTCGCTCGATCAAATCGGCCCGCGCGCCCCAGATATGCAGTTCCAGTGCGCCGATCTGTGCCGCAGCGACGAGGCCCGCCGCCGAGTCGATCATCAGATAGGGGGATTTCTCGCCCCTCTTCTCCTCCACCATCACCGTTTTGAGCTGATCCGGCGTGGATGACGTGTGATGTTTCTGGAAGAAGCATTCGCCGCCCCGCCCGGTGGGGCAGCGCACCAGGCTGAGCGGGCGCCCGCCCAGATAGCGCAGCACAAGAGAGGCGTGTTCGGAATAATATCCCGCAAGTTCGCGCTTGGTGGCGCCCTGCTCGGGATACATGACGCGATCCGGGTTGGTCAGCCGCACGCCGTGAAGCGTCACTTTGCCGGGCGTGCGTTCCTCCCGGCGGCCGGCCCCCGTCACTTCGCGCGCCGCCTTGTCTTCTCTCAAACCCTCAAAGACCGGATGCCGGAGAAACCCGTCCGCCGTCCGCTCCCAATAGGCCACCTGCGCCACCAGTTCCGGCTTCAGCCAGACCGTCTGTTTGCGGACATCGGCAGGTAGATTACGGAAAGGCGCGGTATCCCGCTCCAGGGGCTTCATTCTGGCGGCGAGATCATCGATCGTCCGTTCGCTGAACCCCGTTCCCACACGGCCGCGATAGACGAGGCGGCCCTCCTCAAATTCACCCAGCAGCAGGGACGCGAACGGCCGCCCGCGCTTGTCCGACTTCCGGTATCCGCCAATGACGAATTCATCGGTGTTTACACATTTAACCTTGATCCAGGCGGCGCCCCGGCCGGACCGGTAGGGAGAATCCGCTTTCTTCGAGATAATGCCTTCAAGCCCCATCTCGCACGCCTCTTCGATCACGCGCGGACCGTTCCCCTGAATATGGTCGGTGTAGCGGACGGGATCGCCCAGCGGTTTCACCAACGCCCGCAAACGGGCCTTGCGCTCGATGAGGGGTTCGGCACGCAGATCCTCGCCGTTCAACTGCAACAGATCGAAAACGTAATAAAGGAGCGCCGCGCCGCTCCTGCCCGCCGCCTGCTGAAGCTTGCCGAAGTCCCCCGCCCCCTCGCCCCCGGAGGCGATCAGTTCTCCGTCGAGGATGGCGCTGTCCGCATCGACCAGCGACAGGGCGCGCTCCACGGAGGGATAGCGCTCCGTCCAGTCCTTTCTGTTGCGCGTCAGCAGGCGCACGCTGCCGTCCCCAATCAGCGCCTGCATGCGGTAACCGTCGAACTTCACCTCATGGAGCCACTGATCGCCGCCGGGCGGCGCATCGCGCAGGGTGGCCAGTTGCGGCGGTACGAATGCGGGCGCCTCCCCCCTTGGCGCCCCGCGGGCGCCGCCGGTCTCATAGCGCCGGCCCTCTTCGTAGACTTCACCCCCGCGGGCGACGGCACGCAGATCGCGGCCGGTCTTGATGCTCCTGCCCCAGTGCGCCACCGGATCGGCCTCTTCATCCGCATGCGCATCACGTTCCTTGACCAGGAGCCAGTTTTCGCGCCTTTCGCGGCCGCGCCGTTTCATGCGGATGAGCGCGAAGCCGCCTTTCAGCCGTTCGCCGCGAAGCTCGAACTTGAGGACACCTTCCTGCAGACCGGCGCGGGGATCCCCCTTGGGCCGCCATTCGCCCCGGTCCCACAGGAGCACGGTACCCGCGCCATAGCCTTCGGGAATGCGGCCCTCGAAGCCGCCATATTCCAGCGGATGATCTTCCGTGCGCACCGCAAGGCGCTTTTCCGACGGGTCGAGGCTGGGGCCCTTCGTCACCGCCCAGCTTTTCAGCACGCCGTCCAGTTCCAGCCGCAGGTCGAAATGCAGCCGTCGCGCCTCGTGCTTCTGAATGACAAAGAGCCGTCCCCCCGGTTCGCCGATCCGGCCTTCGGGCTCCGGCGTCCGCCGGAAATCCCGTTTCTCCCGATAGGTTTCGAGTGGGTCCCCGGCTTGCGCCATTGCCCGCCCCTATCCGGCCTTGCGCCTGGCCGGTTTCCGTTTGGCCGCCTTCTTTTTGGCGGAAGGTTCGGCTCCCTTGTCGCCGGCGACGCTTTTCTTCAGCGCCTCCATCAGGTCGATCACCTTGCCGCCCCGCGCAATCTCCTCCTCCGCCGCCGCGGTGACCTTGCCGGTCTTGCGCTTTTCGTCGATCAGCTCCCGGAGCGCCTTGACGTATTGGGACCGGAAAGCCTCCGGGCGGAACGGCGCCTTCTTTCTCTCGATCAACTCTTCGGCGAGATTGAGCATGTCCCGTTCCACGTCCACGTCGGGAATGTCGCTGAAGACCCTGTCGCTCTGGCGGACTTCGTCCGCATATCTCAGGGTTTCCAGCAGAAGGCCCTTCCCGCAGGGCTTGATGGCCACCACATAATCGCGCCCGCGCACCGCCATCTGGCCGAGGCCCACCTTGCCTGAGTCGCGCAGCGCCTCGCGGATCACGGCGAAGCCTTCGGGCGCCACCTCGTCTTCGGCGGGCACCATGTAATAGGGGCGGTCGAAGAATTGCGGATCGATCTCGCAATCATCGACGAACTGCACGAGTTCGATCGTCCGCTTGCTTTCCAGCTTGATCTCGTCAAGCTCGTCCGGCTCGACCAGGACATATTCGTCCTTGTCGATCTCGTATCCCTTGACGATTTCCTCCCGGTCGACAGGGCCGATGCCCGGCGCCACCTTCTGGTAGCGGATGCGTTTGCCGGAGGGCTTGTGGATCTGGTGAAAGGAAGGCGAAGAGCCTCCCGACACGGCGGAATAAAGCTCCACGCCGATGGTGACCAGCGAGAGCCGCAAATATCCCTTCCAATATGCGCGCAAGGCCATGAGGGCAATCTATCCGGACATGACTGAAGCTTTGATAACGGGAGTTTTGCCCGATGGTTCCGCCGTTTGTCCGCCGCGCGCATGGCCGGCATGACCGTAATTCTGAAAACGGATGAGAGCGTTGTATTGCAGGCGAGAGGCCCCCTGTGGCGCGTCCCTCCAGGGCCCGTTCCAGCCGTGTTGACGGCGCCTTTACCGGGAAGCGCAACAAGAAGGTCATGACGGTGCGCCCTCCCCCTTTCTCTGCGGACCATTCCAAACCGCGCGATGACTCCGCAGACGGCCGGGCCCGCCAAGCAATCCCCCGGAGCGCGGCGGCCGCCGGCTACGCAAGCCCGGTCTACGCGCAGGCACTGAGCGAATTCGGGACACCGCTGCTTCTGTCCGGCTCCGGCGGATGGCTGCTGAAACGGGGCATTTCCGGTTCGGCCGTCCCCGACGCGATGGGCTGTTATCCCGTCTTCGCCTGCCCGGACTGGTCCGGCCTGCGGGAAGATCTCGCGGCGCTGAAGGAGGAACTCGTCAGCATCACGCTGGTCGCCGATCCGTTCGGCAACCATTCCGGAGACCTGCTGCGGGACTGCTTTCCCGATCTGTGTACCAGGTACAAGGAACATTACGTGGTCGATCTGGACCGGCTCGCCTTCGAGTCGATCAGCTCCCATCATCGCCGCAATGTCCGGCGCGGGCTCAGGGAAGTTGAGGTGGAATTTTGCCCGGACCCGGAAGCGCATCTCGATAACTGGAACCGTCTGTATAAGGAACTCGTAACGCGGCACGGCATTACCGGGATTGCGGCCTTTTCGCGAAACTCGTTCCGGAAACAAATGCGCGTGCCCGGCCTGAAGATGCAGCGGGCCGTGCACCGGGGAGAAACGGTGGGGATGGTTCTCTGGTTCGTCGATCGCGGCGTCGCCTGGTATCATCTGGGCGCCTACAGCGAGCGCGGCTACCGGCTGCGCGCATCCTACGCGCTGTTCTGGGCCGCCCTGGAACATTTCAGTGGCCGGATCGAGACCGCGGCTCTGGGTGCGGCGGCGGGCGCAACGCCCGGCGGAGGCGGCGGCCTCGACCGCTTCAAGGCGGGGTGGGCAACCGGCACAAGGCCCGCCTTTCTCTGCGGACGGATTCTCTCGCCTGAACGCTACGCGGCGCTGAGCGCCGCACAGATGCAGGCGGGCGGTTACTTCCCGGCCTACCGCGCCGGCGAGTTTCGCTGATCCGCGAAAGCCGGGCCCGCCCGGTTTCCCGTCAGTCCTCCCGGAGCACCGCGTAGCCGAAGCCGGTCTGGCCGAACCCGTCGCCATTGTAGAACATCAGCACACGGTCCTGTGCGCGCACGACACAGGGATAGGCCGTCATCCTGCTGTCCCAGCCCCGGTCCGAGACGTCGAGACCCGCCTTTGAATCATCCCGCGTCCAGCATTCGAGATCATCCGAACGCGCATAGCCGAGACGATAGGCGTCGCTGCCGTTGCGGAAATCCTCCACGCCGCGATGGCTGAACCACATATGCCAGGAGTCGCCGATGCGGATGACGCTCGGCCGGTGCGTAGGCTCGTGCCGGCGGCGGAAGGACAGCAGTTCGCGGTTCTCCCGCTTCCAGTGGATGCCGTCGGGCGAAACGCCGTGGCGGATGCGATAGACTTCCTCGGACTTGCCGCCGATCTCCACCCATTCCGTACCCGAAGCATACCACATATGCCAGCATTCGGGCTGTCTCACGACCCAGACCGCGGTGGCGGAAAAAATCTCCTCAGGTGTCCGGTCCACGATGGGCCCCGGAAACGCCTTGCGAAAGGTCTGCCCGCCGTCCTCGCTGACGGCGAGGCCGCTCCAGTTGCTGTAGGGGATGGAGGCGCGGCGGCTCCATCCGCTGTAATAGAGCCAGACCCGGCCCTCATGCTCGAATGCGCAGCACGGCATCACGCCATGCTCGTCAAAGGCGCCCGGCGGCCCGGGCTCCAGCACCGGCCGTTCGTGGACGGACAGGATCTCCCCCGGATCGCCGATATCGAGGTCCACAAACGTGGTCAGGCTGAGATCCGGCCGCGGACGGCTGGCGAAATAAACGCGCAGCCGGTCCTCCAGTACGAGGACCGTGGG
>JBKHIN010000216.1:0-5623 GCA_046538635.1 Alphaproteobacteria bacterium | reverse complement strand
GCTCCTTGCCCATGCCGACCGTCTTGCGGCCCGCTGCGGCCGTCCCATCGAAATCGCCGCCGTGAGCGCGAGAGAGCGCGGGCGCGACCGCGGCGTGGACCTCTCCGGCATAAGCTGGGAGGAAAACGCCGAAGCGCTGGCGGAGAACCCCGGCGTCGACGTGGTGGTGGAATTGATCGGCGGCGCGGAGGGCCCCGCGCGCGCCCTGGTGGAAAAGGCCCTGAGCGCGGGCAAGCCGGTAGTCACCGCGAACAAGGCGCTGCTTGCCCTGCACGGCGCGCGGCTCGACAGCCTGTCCGCCGAAAACAACGCGCCGCTGCGTTTCGAGGCCGCGGTGGCGGGCGGCATCCCCATCATCAAGGCCCTGCGCGAAGGACTGGTGGGCAACGACGTCTCGCGCATCTCCGGCATTCTGAACGGCACCTGCAATTACATTCTCAGCACGATGGAGGCCGAGGGGCGTTCTTTCGAGAACGTGCTGGCCGAGGCCCAGAAGCTGGGCTATGCGGAGGCCGATCCCGCCTTCGATATTTCGGGCGCGGACACCGCCCACAAGCTCGCCATTCTGGCGCGCCTGGGCTTCGGCGCGGCGGTGGACTTCGACGCCCTGCATGTGGAAGGCATCACCCGTATCACGCCCCAGGACATCACCTTCGCGCGCGAACTGGGCTACCGCATCAAGCTGCTGGGGATTGCCGAGGAAAAGCCCGGCGGCATCGCCGTGCGCGTGCATCCGGCGCTGGTGCGCCGCGGCTCGCCCATCGCGGAAGTGTTCGGCGTCATGAACGCGGCGCTGGTGGAGGCCCAGCCGGTGGACCGGATGTTCTTCGAAGGGCCGGGCGCGGGCGCGGGGCCCACCGCCTCCGCCGTGCTTTCCGACATCGCCGATCTGGCGCGCGGCATCACGGCGTCTGCGTCCGCGCTTGTGGGCGGGCCGTCCTCGGTCAAGCCCATGCGGCCCATGTCGGAGCATGAGGGCGAATATTACGTGCGTCTGCGCGTTCTCGATCAGCCGGGCGTCATGGCGCGGATCACCCAGGCGCTCGCCCGGGCGGAAGTTTCGCTTCAAAGCCTCATTCAGAGGGGGCGCAGCCCGAACGGGCCTGTGCCCATCGTCATGCGTACTCACGAGGCGCGGGAATCGGTTATGCTGTCGGCGCTGGCCGAAATCGGCGGCCTCGACACGGTCGTCGAACCGCCGTGCCTGATCCGAATCGAGGACGGCTGAAACGCCGTCACGCACCAAGGCCGCCGGCCGCAATGGGGAAGAAAAATGTCCTTGACCGGAACATCCTGGGACAGCGCCCTGGCGCTGGACATCGTACGGGTGACGGAACGCACGGCGCTGGCCGTCCGGCATCTGATCGGGCGGGGGCAGAGCAAGGCGGCCGACCAGGCCGCGGTGGACGCCATGCGCTCCGCGCTCAATCAATTGCCGATGAAGGGCCGCGTCGTGATCGGCGAGGGCGAGCGCGACGAGGCGCCGATGCTGTTTATCGGCGAGGAAGTGGGCACGGGCGAACCGCCTGAAATCGACATCGCCCTCGATCCGCTGGAGGGCACCAACCTGACCGCCAAGGCGGGCCCCAATGCCCTCGCCGTGATGGCGTTCGCGGAACGCGGCAATCTTCTTCATGCGCCCGATGTCTATATGAGCAAGATCGCCGTGGGCGGAGGATTGCCCGGCGGCGTTATCGACCTCGACGCCGATCCGGCCGACAATGTGCGCGAACTGGCGAAGGCGAAAGGCGTTCCGGTGGAGGAAATCACGGCCTGTGTGCTGGAACGTCCGCGCCATGACGAAATCATCGACAGGCTGCGCTCGGCGGGCGCCGCCATCCGGCTGATCCCCGACGGCGACGTGGCGGGCGTCATCCATACGGCCGAACCGGCCTCGGGCATCGACATCTATATGGGCATCGGCGGGGCGCCCGAGGGCGTGCTCGCCGCCGCCGCGCTGGCCTGTGTGGGCGGGCAGATGGAGACCCGGCTCGTGTTCCGCAATGACGACGAGCGGGAACGGGCGCGGCGCGTGGGCATCAACGATCTGGACCGCAAGTACGCGCGCGAGGACATGGCGCGCGGCCCCATCGTGTTCTCGGCCACCGGCGTTACACACGGCACGCTGGTTAAGGGCGTGCACCGCGCCCTCGACGGGCATCTGGCCACCGAGACCCTGTTTCTGCTCTCCCGTACGGGGGCGGCCCGGTCCATCCGTACCCGCCACGCACTGGATGAGCGGGTATGAGCGTCGTTTCGTCCGAGTACGATGCGCCGGACCCCTTTCTGGGCGTCGAACGCTCCCTGAGCGGACGGCAGTGGCGCCTTCAGGAGGAGAATGCGCGCACGGCGCTCGCCATTGCCCAGAAGCACGAGCTTCCCGAACCTCTGGCGCGCATTCTGGCCGCCCGGGGCATCGCGCTCGACGCGGTGGAAGGCCATCTCAATCCCACCCTGAGGGCGGACCTGCCCGATCCCGCCTCGCTGAAGGACATGGACGCCGCCGCGGCGCGCGTGGCGGACGCCATAGAGGCGGGCGAGTCCATCGCCATTTTCGGCGATTACGACGTGGACGGAGCGACCTCCTCCAGCCTGCTGCGCCGTTTCCTGATCGGCGTGGGGCGCGATGCGCGCATCTACATTCCCGACCGCATCGCGGAGGGCTACGGGCCCAGCGGCGCGGCCATGCGCCAACTGGCGGGCGAGGGGGCGTCACTGGTCATCACCGTGGACTGCGGCGCCAACGCCCATGAAGCCCTGGCGGAGGGCCGCAAGGCGGGCCTCGACATCGTGGTCGTCGACCATCACAAGATGGACGGCGACCTGCCGCCCGCCGTGGCGGTGGTCAATCCCAACCGGGCGGACGATCTATCCGGCTGCGGACAGGCGGCCGCCGTGGGCGTCGCCTTCCTGCTCGTCGTCGCCGTCAACCGGGAACTGCGCGCACGCGGCTGGTATTCGGCCTCGCGGCCGGAGCCCGACCTGATGCAATGGCTGGACCTGGTGGCGCTGGGCACGGTGTGTGACGTGGTGCCCCTCACCGGGATGAACCGGGCCCTGGTGCTGCGCGGCCTCAAGGTGATGGAGTGGGGCGGCAATGCGGGACTGAACGCCCTGCGCGACGCGGCGGGCCTGTTGCAGGCGCCGGACGCGGGGCATCTGGGCTTCGCCCTGGGCCCCCGCGTCAATGCGGGCGGGCGCGTGGGCGAGAACGGCCAGGCCGGTCTGGGCGCGCGCCTGTTGTGCACGGCGGACGAGGAGAAGGCGGCCGCCATCGCCGCGCAACTCAACGAATTGAACCGGGCGCGCCGCGAGGAGGAAAGCGCCGTGCTGGCCCAGGCCTTCGAGGAGGCCGAACGCCTGCTCGCCGCCGACCCGGAGGCGCCGCTGCTCCTCACTGCCGGGGAGGGCTGGCACGCCGGGGTCATCGGCATCGTCGCCAGCCGCCTG
The DNA here is from genome assembly GCA_046538635.1 of Alphaproteobacteria bacterium. Lineage (GTDB taxonomy): Bacteria > Pseudomonadota > Alphaproteobacteria > JAJFIK01 > JAJFIK01 > JBKHIN01. Next base: position 2,173 of record JBKHIN010000216.1, on the reverse strand, counting down.
AAGGACCGCTATGGCCGCCCTTCCATCGTCTGCGGGGTGGACGGGGCGGAGGCCAAGGGCTCGGGCCGTTCGGTGCCCCATGTGGATCTGGGCGCGGCGGTGCTCAAGGCGCGCGCCGCCGGGCTGCTGATCGCGGGCGGCGGCCATGCCCAGGCCGCGGGACTGACCGTCGCCGCGGACCGGATCGGCGCACTTCGGGATTTCCTGGGCGAAGCGCTTGCCGAAGAGGTGGCGCGCGCGCGCACGCTCAACGCGGTCCTGCGCCTCGACGGCGTTCTGGGCCTGCCCGCCGCGACACGCGATTTCCACGATCTAATGGAGCGGGCGGGGCCCTTCGGCGCAGGCAACCCGGAGCCGCGCTTTGCCTTTCCCGACATGCGCGTCGTGGATGCCTCGGTGGTGGGTACGGACCATGTGCGCTGCGTGCTGGGCGACGGGGGCAGGGGCCGCCTGAAGGGCATTTTCTTCCGCGCCGCGGAAAGCGAGGCCGGGCAGGCGATTTTGCGCGCGGCAGGCCGCACGCTGCATGTGGCTGGCCGCCTGAAGCCCGACGACTGGCGCGGCCGCCGTTCGGTGCAGGTGGAGATCGACGACGTGGCCTGGCCGGCCGCGCGCTGAGGCGCGCTTTCAGTCAGGCGGGGTCAGCGGCCCATCCTTGACCGCGTCCAGATTTCCCTTTCCGGGGACGAAATTCGCCTCGAGCCGGATGCCGTCCGGATCTTCGAACAGGATCGAATAATATCCCGGCGCCCAGGCGCCCTCCTCGGGCGGACGTACGATTGTGGCGTCCATGTCCAGCAGGACGCCGTGAAGCGCCTCAACGTCTTCGCGGGAGCGGAGGCGGAAACAGAGGTGATGCAGACCGGCCCGTCTCTGATCGAAGGCGGTGTGCCGGTGCTCCGGCGCGGGCGGTGTTATGAGGATGCCCGTTCGTCCGCCGATGCAGTAGAACACCCCGGGCTGGTCGTACTGTATTCTCATCCCGAAGGTTTCGTGCAGAAGCCGGTAATAGAAGGCACGGCTTCGTGCCATGTCGGTCACGGTAAGCTGGATATGCGCAATTCCGTTCAGATCGATCATTCCGCTTGTCTCCCGAAGATTTCGGCGCGGAACGGTCGCACTTTATCGGGAAATGTAAAGGAAGCGGCCGCACAGGCCGTCGCGCTGCCGCGATGGCCGCCCCGGGGCTATCAGGGGCTTGTCAAGAGACGCCCGCCCGTCTATAAGGCCGGGCCTGAAGCGGCGCATGACGGTCCCGGGACGCGGTTTCCGGGGCGACGGTCCGCGCCGCTTCGCGGGTGACGGCACGGGCCCCGGCCCGGCACCGTCCCCCCGCGCTCCCTTCGTCTATCGGTTAGGACGCCAGATTTTCAATCTGGAAAGAGGGGTTCGATTCCCCTAGGGAGCGCCACAAAACGTTCCCCCTTCAATGGGTGGTGTTCCCCCTCAGTCGTTCCCCCATCCGTTTTTCGATTTGGATGTGCCGTTGTGAGTACTACCCAGGAACTTCCCTCCGACCACCCGATAACTGAGGAACGTGCCAGGGCGCTTCTGGCTGGTGGGGCAGCGGCGATGGATGAGGATCAATCGCGCTCAATCCGGTTGCCGCGAAGCTCACGGCACGGGCGCGGGACTGGCCGTGGGCGAGCACGCGGGCGCTTTTGCGGGGCCGGGACGACGAGCTGGTCACGGTGGCGCCCGTGCTCACGCGGGTTCCCGACTTTGCCGGGCTGATCGCCTCGGACGGCGACGACGAGGTGGCGGTGAAACTCGACCGGGCGGCCACGATCGGCCGGCCGCTGGCCCCCCGGACTGGATCGCGGAGCTGGAGCGTCGCCTGGGCTGGCCCCTCGCGCCGCGCAAGAGAGGCCGCAAACCGAAACCGGATCCGGACAGCGGGGAGCAGCAGCAATTGGTGTTCAAATAAAGTAAACTGTCACCGTAATTCTTCCTCCTGAAGAGATGGAGGAGGAGGCAAGCTGATAAGGGCACCATATGAAGATCGACAAAAAAAGATTGCGAGTTGCTATGAAAGCAATCCTGCCGGGTATGGGGTTCTTATCTGCCTTCTTGATTGTGTGTGGGGTGTATTGGGCATTTAAGCGAGATAGTTTTTCTGGATTTCTGCTTGGCATGATAGTGAAGCCTTTGCGTAATAGCCCATCCTCTGGCT
>JBKHIN010000215.1:0-5683 GCA_046538635.1 Alphaproteobacteria bacterium | reverse complement strand
GCAGAATTCAGATCGATAATCAGAGAAATAAAGGCCGCGGACGAGGAAAGCGGGCAGCCGTAATGTCGACGGCCTGCCCTCGGCACACTCACCTCCCCTTCGGCAGCTCCTTGAACGGCACGTCCTTGTCCACGCGGATGTCGCCGGGCAGGCCCAGCACGCGCTCGGCGATGATATTGCGCAGGATTTCGTCCGTGCCCCCCGCGATGCGCAGGCCTGGCGCCCACAGCCACGCCTCCTGAAAGGCGCCGCCCTGGGGCTGGCCCTCGCCCGTCGCGAAACCGCCCATGTCCTCCAGTTCCATGGCGAAAGCGGCAAGATCCTGCAGCTTGGGCGCCGTCACCACCTTGCCGATGGAGCTTTCCGGCCCCGGAACTTCGCCCTTCGACAGGGCGGTCAGCGTGCGGTACCGGGTGTATTTGAGGCCTTGCGAGCGCACATGCCAGTCGGCGATCTTTTCGCGCACGGCGGCGTTGTCGATGGCCGGGCCGTCCTCCAGCATGACGGAACGCGCCAGCGCCATGAGTTCGGCCACGTCCGGCCCGCCCGAGCCGCCGCCGATGGCGAGCCGTTCGTGCATGAGCGTGGTGAGCGCCACCTTCCAGCCCTCGCCCACGTCGCCCAGGCGCTGACTGTCCGGAATGCGCACATCGGTGAAATAAACCTCATTGAAGTTGGAGGCGCCGGAAATCTGCCGGATGGGCCGGCACTCGATGCCGGGCGACTTCATGTCCACGAAGAAGAAGGTCAGCCCCTTGTGCTTGGGCACGTTTGGGTCGGAGCGCGCCACCAGAATGCCGTAGTCGGAATAATGGGCGCCGGAGGTCCACACCTTCTGTCCGTTGACGATCCATTCATCGCCGTCGCGCTCGCAGCGCATGCGCAGGCCCGCCACGTCGGAGCCCGCCGCAGGCTCGGAGAACAACTGGCACCATATCTCCTCGCCCTTCAGCGCGGGCGCCACATAGCGCTCAAGCTGTTCCTTCGTGCCGTAGCTCATCAGTGTGGGGATGCACATGCCCAGCCCGATTTCATAGACGCCGCGCGGCACGTCGAACTGCGCCTCTTCCTGGTTATAGATCACGGACTGCATGGGCGTGCCGCCAAGCCCGCCGAATTCCTTCGGCCAGGTGATGGCGGCGTATCCGGCTTCCGCCTTTTTCGCCTGCCAGGCCTTTGCGCGCTTCAGAAGCTCCGCCTCGCCGATGCGGCGCGGGCGCGTGTCCGCATCCGCCGACTTGCGCTGGGCATTGGCTTCCAGCCATTTGCGCACCTCGGCCCGGAAGGCGGCTTCTTCGGGCGTGTCGTTGAAATCCATCTCCGTCTCCCTTGAGTCCGAACATTCCTCAGAGCTTGCGCGTTGATCCGGTTCCCGGTGACAGCTTCAGCCATGCCGCATCTTCAGGGTTCACACAAAGACACGAAGGAGACACCAGGAACACCAAGGCATTGGAGAACGTAATTCGCCCACATGCGCATTGAACATCTATTCCTTCGTGAACTTCGTGCATTCTTGGTGTCTTTGTGTGAACCGCATGGCATCAGCGAGGGTTGGAACAGACTTTCAAGCCACGTTGCGCCGTTCGAGCTGCGACACCAGCCGGTCCTTCCAGGCCGGCGGCGCGCCGATATTCAGGGCAAGGAGCTTCGAGCGCCGGTAGAGCAGATGGCAGTCCGCCTCCCAGGTGAAGCCCATGCCGCCATGGGTCTGGATGTTTTCCTTCGCCGCGAACGAATAGGCCTCGCTCGCCGCCACCCGCGCCGAGGCCGCCGCCAGCGGCAGTTCGGGCGCATCCGCCGACAGCGCCCAGGCGCCGTAATAGGCGTTGGAGCGCGCCAGTTCATTGGCGATATACATGTCCGCCAGCTTGTGCTTGATCGCCTGAAAGGAACCGATGGGCCGCCCGAAGGCATAGCGCTCCATTGAGTAGGCCTTCGCCATGTCCAGGCACACATCCGCGCCGCCCAGTTGTTCGAAGGCGAAGAGCACCGCCGCCCGGTCCAGCAGGCGGCGCAGCGTCGCCCAGCCGCCCCCGCCCTCGAGCGGCTCGGCCGGCGTAGCGTCGAAGCGCAGGCGCGCATGGCCGCGCGAAGGGTCGAGGGTCTTCACCGGCTCGCGCTTCACGTCCTTCAGATCGGCAACCGCCAGCGCGGTCTCGCCGTCCGGCGCGCGCGCCGCCACGATGGCCATATCCGCGATCATACCGTCCGGAACCGGATGTTTCTCGCCCGTCAGCTTGCCGTTGGCGAAGGTCACGCCGAGCCGTTCGGGTGCGGGCGGCTGCGGCCCCTCGGCCAGCGCCAGCGTGCCGATGGCCTCGGCGGAAGCGAGTTTGGGCAGCCATGCCGCCTTTTGCTTTTCGCCGCCGGCCAGCAGCAGGGCTTCGGCCGCCAGATAGATGGAGGACGAAAAGGGCACCGGGGCCAGGGCGCGGCCCAGTTCCTCCGCAATCACGCACAATTCGAGGTAGCCGAGCCCCAGCCCGCCATGCGCCTCGGGCACGGTGATGCCGGGCCAGCCCATCTCCGCGATGCCGCGCCACAGCACCTCGTCATAGTTCGCCTCCTCTTCCAGCACCCGCCGCGCCACGGTGCGCGGAGACTTGTCGGTGAGGAAGCGGCGCGCCTGATCCTTGAGAAATTTCTGGTCCTCGGAAAAATCGAAATTCATGTTGCCTCCACGTGGGCCCGGGCGGCGGACGGCACCGGCCGGCGCCACGAAACCATAGCAGCTTGAGAAGCGCAAAAAAGGGCCCTCAGGCCGCCCCGCACGGGCAGCCTCTGCATCGTCAGCGGGACGTTGCGTCATCCCGGCCCGGTTTCCGCACCAGTCAGCATTGGCGTCCCGGCCGCAACGGTGCTAAACCTCCGCCCGACACGCAATCCACGTCATGCGCCGGTGTCTCAAAATGGTTCCGTGCCCCGCGCGGGACCGGGGCGGCATGACCCTCAACACCCAGGAGCGCGCCATGAAGACCGAAGAGCCCCGGCTCGTTCACCTCAAGGATTACCGGCCCCCCGAATTCACGATCGAAAGCGTGGACCTTTCGTTCCGTCTGGAGCCGGAAGCGACGCAGGTCACCGCCGAGCTGGAGGTCATCCGGCGCGAGGAGGGCAGCCCGGATTTGCGCCTCGACGGGGAGGGCCTCACGCTGAAATCCATTGCGCTGGACAGCGCGCCGCTGGAGGACAGCCGCTACAGCGCGGACGACAAGGGCCTGACCGTGAAGAACGTGCCCAACCGCTTCCGTCTGCGCACGGAGGTGGAGATCAATCCCAAGGCCAACACGGCGCTCGAAGGGCTCTATATATCCAACGGCCGCTTCTGCACCCAGTGCGAGGCGGAGGGCTTCCGGCGCATCACCTACTATCTCGACCGGCCGGACGTGATGGCGGAGTTCCGGGTGCGGATGGAAGCGGACCGGGAACGCTTCCCCGTTCTGCTGTCGAACGGCAATCCGGTGGAAAGCGGTGATCTGGAGAACGGACGCCATTACGCCGTCTGGCACGACCCGTTTCCCAAGCCCAGCTACCTGTTCGCCCTGGTGGCGGGCGAGCTTGCCCATATCGAGGACAGCTTCACCACCATGTCGGGGCGCACCGTACGCCTGCGGATCTATGCCGAGCCCGGCAAGGAGGACCGCTGCGCCTACGCGATGGATTCCCTGAAGCGCGCCATGCGCTGGGACGAGGAAGTGTTCGGGCGCGAATACGATCTCGACCTGTTCAACATCGTGGCGGTGAGCGATTTCAACATGGGCGCGATGGAGAACAAGGGCCTCAACATCTTCAACGACGCCCTGCTGCTGGCGAGCCCCGAAACGGCGACCGATCTCGATTATGCGCGCATCGAATCCGTGGTGGCGCATGAATATTTCCACAACTGGACGGGCAACCGCATCACCTGCCGCGACTGGTTCGAATTGAGCCTGAAAGAAGGCCTCACCGTTTTCCGCGACCAGCAGTTCAGCGCCGACATGCGCTCCGCCGCCGTGAAACGCATCGAGGACGTGCGCGACCTGCGCCTCAGCCAGTTCGCCGAGGACGCCAGCGCCCTTGCCCATCCGGTGCGCCCGGAAAGCTACGCCAAGATCGACAATTTCTACACGGCGACGGTCTATATCAAGGGCGCGGAAGTCATCCGCATGCTGTACAACCTCGTCGGGCCGGAGGGGTTCCGCAAGGGAACCGATCTCTATTTCGAGCGCCATGACGGCGAGGCCGTGCGCATCGAGGACTGGGTCAAGGTGTTCGAGGACGCCTGCGGGCGCGACCTCAGCCAGTTCCGCCGCTGGTATTCCCAGGCGGGAACGCCGGTGGTGAAAGCCTCGGGCCGTTATGACCCGGAAAGCCGCACTTACGAACTGACTCTGGAACAGGAAACCCCGGCCACGCCCGGCCAGCCCGAAAAACTGCCGCTCACCATTCCCCTCTCCGTGGGCCTGCTGGACCGGGAGGGGAACGAACTGCCTCTCACCCTGAAGGGCGAAAGCGGCGGGGCCGCCCCCGCTACCCGCGTGCTCGAACTCAGCGAGAAGCGCCAGACCTTCACCTTCGAGAACGTGCCCGAACCGCCCACGCCCTCGCTGCTGCGCGAATTCTCCGCGCCCGTCTCCCTGCGCACGGAGCTTGGCGAGGAGGAGCGGCTGCGCCTCATCGGACGCGACGCCGATCCCTTCGTGCGTTGGGAGACGGCCCAGGATTACGCCACCGACATCATTCTCAAGGCCGCCGCAGGCCGGGCCGCGGGCAAGGAAATGCAGTTTCCCTCCGCCTTCGGACGGGCGCTGCGCGATACGCTGGTTTCGGACGATCTCGATCCCGCCTTCCGTGCCCAAATGCTCACCCTGCCCGGCGAAAGGGAACTGGCGCTGGCCATGGAGGAAGTGGATGTGGACGGCATTCACGAGGCGCGTTCGGCGCTGCGGCGGCAGCTCGCCCGCGACTACGGGGACGATTTGCGCTCCGTTCACCACGCACTCACGGTGAACGAGCCTTATGATCCGGGCGCCGCGGCGGCCGGGCGGCGGTCCCTGCGCAATGCCTGCCTGTCCCTGCTGTGCGCGGAGGAAAGTGCCGAGTCGCGCGGCCTCGCCCTGCACCACTATGAGTCGGCCAACAACATGACCGACAGCATGGCCGCACTTTCCGCCCTCACCCACATGCAGGCGGACGAGGCCCGCGCAGCGCTCGACGATTTCTACGGGCGCTGGAAGGACGATTCGCTGGTGGTCAACAAATGGCTGGGACTGAATGCGCTCTCTGCCCGGTCCGATACGCTGGAGCGCGTGAAGGAACTGGCGGAACATCCCGCCTTCTCGCTCTCCAACCCCAACAAGGTTCGGTCGCTGATCGGCGCCTTCGCCTTTTCCAACCCCGTCCGCTTCCATGCGCCGGGCGGCGAAGGCTATGAATTCTTCGGCCGCATGGTGCTGGAACTGGACAGGCTGAACCCGGCAGTGGCCGCGCGCATGCTCACCGCCCTGCGCGACTGGAAACGCTATGATCCGGTGCGGCGGGAGAAAATGAAGGCCCTTCTGGAACGGCTGCGGGAAGCCGAATCGCTTTCCGAGAACGCCTCGGAAATCGTGTTCCGCACGCTGGGGGCCGGGTAGTGAGCGGCGCGTCCCTTGCACCTCTCCCTCGGGAGAGGTCGACCCGGCGTAGCCCGACGGGCGAAGCC
>JBKHIN010000214.1:0-5684 GCA_046538635.1 Alphaproteobacteria bacterium | reverse complement strand
CGCCGCGCCCGCTTAAGCCACGCCTCGCCCGGAAAGCGCGACACAACCATCCGTGCGCCCGCCCATGCCGAGCGCCGGTCGCGCAACACGAGAATGTAACCGCCGGAACCTCTCTGCATTCCCGGCACCCCCGACCCGATTAATGCACCATTCCCGGCAGGCTCACGCGCCCCGCTGCCGCCCTGTGACGGCCCGCCGCGGCGCTGCCTGCTTCCCGGCACCCTAGCACGGGCGCACAAGCGCCGGGAGTCCCGGCGCACCGGGCAGCGGCGAACGGACCGGAGGCGTGGGATCAATGCCGCACTCGCCCCGGCCGCGGCGGAGCCCTCCGGGAGCCCTCCGGCATCCGCCCGGCCGCCAAACCCATCCCCGAAACCTTGGGCAATTTCTTCACTTGCCCCGCAATTTCTTCACTTTTTGTCCTGGGTCCCTGCTTGCGCAGGGATGAGCGGTAAGAGAGCATGTTCAAAGACCGCTGGCACCCTTCCGCGGCGATCCTTTCGCTGGTCTGTCCGCAATCATTTCCATATGCCCTTGCCTTGACCTCCCCGCCCGGGCAGTGGGCGCGGCGGCCGATACGTTCCCGCCGGTCCGGCACACAAGCCGGAGCGGTCGCGCCGCCCGTCACCCGCTACCCGATCCCGAAGAGTCTTTCCCACCAGACGCGGCTCAGGAGGCCGTGACGGTTGCAGGGGCCGTGCTTGCGGGATGGAAGTTCCGCAGTCAGAACTTCAGCACGCATTAACTTCCGCCGCCCCGGCGGCAGGGACCGGCAGACCTCATCGATCAGCTTCTTCCCCCGCGGCTGGGGCGGGACCTGCCAGAGCCGGGCGCCGTTCGATCCGTCCGTGACAAGGCGCCTGCCGCCGGGGCTGAACGCGTGGACGTCGGCGCCCCGGCCGTGTCCGGCAAGAACAGCCAGCACCCGCCCGGTCTCCACATCCCATATCCGGACCGTGCCATCGTTGAGCGCCGTGGCGAGCCGCCTGCCGTCCGGGCTGAAAAGAACGCTGTTCATACCCGCGGTATGGCCCTTCAGGATCCGCAAAAGCCGGCCCGTGGCCGCATCCCAAATCATGGTGTCGTCATTTTCCGATGCGGTTCCGCCAGAACCTGCGCGCGACGGTCCCGCGCTTCCTGATGCCGGATCGAGGCAGTGACAACCGCCAGCCCGACAATCAGGGCCAGTGCTGCGGCCACCGCCGTCCGCGACCGGCCCGCACGCAGGCGCCCGTCCGCATCCTGAATTTCTCTACCGCTCACCGTACTCTCCCCTGCTGGTTACGTTTCCGGACCGCCGCCCGGTGAACGACTTCCCCCGACGTCGCTCGATCCCGCCTGTCCGTCTTCCATATCCCCGTAGCTCAGCAGGATAGAGCAACAAATCCCTGATGCCAGGGGTACAGGACCCGGCAAATCCGGAGGATGTCATCGTTGAGCCGGCCGATTTCGTGGGCGACTGGAAAGTGCGCGTCACCACTTCGCCTCAAGCCGGTTTCTTTTGACACGACCATGTGCGGAGTGAAACCGGTGTGTGTCTTTTCAGCGGGCGGCAACGCGCCGGAAATCCTTCAGGCGGCAGAGTTTTCGATGCGGTGGCGTTCGCGATGGCACATGATGACCGGGACGGCGCCACGCGAAGCGATTTGCGCAGGGCATTGGCGTCGCAGGCCTTGTCGGCGATGAGATACCTCACGGGGCGGTGCGCGGGCGAGAAGATCGTCCGCAGCCCTCACATCCGGGACATTGCATCGATTTGCTCCGGCGAAAGCGAATATGGACACGGTAGGACTGAACGGATATTGCCCTTCCGAGACCCGGGGCCGCCGCAAGGTGGCCTCTCATTCTCCTATGGCATATGTTGATGGACATATGGGAACGAACGCTCCAGTGCCGGTCACGCTCGCGTCGCTTCAGGACCTGAATACATTGCCGTATGACGAGGTCCTGGACGTCCGCTCGCCGTCCGAGTTTGCCGAGGACCATCTTCCCCGTGCCGTCAATCTGCCGGTTCTGAACGATGAAGAACGCGCCGCCATCGGCGCCGTATACGTCCAGGAGAGCAAGTTCCGCGCCCGAAAGATGGGCGCCGCTCTGGTGGCGAGAAACGCGGCGCGCCATCTGGAAACCTGGCTTGCGGACAAGGAAGGCCACTACCGGCCGCTCATTTACTGCTGGCGCGGCGGACAGCGCTCGAACGCCCTTGCCACGATCCTGAGCCAGATCGGCTGGCGCGCCGGTGTGATCGCCGGCGGGTACAAGCACTATCGTCAACTCGTGGTGAAAGCCCTCTACGAGAACCCCTTCCCGTCACCCGTCGTTCTGCTCGACGGCGACACGGGGACGGGAAAAACGGATATACTTCGGCTACTGAGTGAATCAGGCGTCCAGGTGATCGATCTGGAGAGACTGGCCAATCACCGCGGTTCCCTGTTCGGCGGACCCATAGAGCATCAACCGTCACAGAAGACCTTCGAGAGCCGACTGGCCATGCAGGTGGCGGCACTGGACCCGGCCAGGCCGGTGGTGATCGAAGCCGAGTCGTCGAAAATCGGTGCTCGAATCGTCCCTCCCTCGCTCTGGAAGGCGATGCGGCCGGCAACCCGATTGCGGCTCACCGCGCCGGTCCATGAGCGGGCGTCGTACCTGGTCGCGCGCTATGGAGACCTGATTGCCTGCCGTGGCGCATTCCTGCAGTCGCTCGACAGAATGAGACCGCTGCACTCGAAGCAGCAGATCGAAGACTGGCGGTCGCTGCTGGAGGCCGGGCGGTTCAGTGACCTGGCCGAGGCCCTTATCGTCCATCACTACGATCCGCGCTACCGAAAGCACCGCCGGCGCGCGGACACCCGGCCCGAAACGGAGATCGCGCTGTCAAGCCTGTCCATCGATCACCTTGAAAGGGCTGCGCGACGTATTGCCGAGATTCTCAGTACAGGGATGGATTAGAGCCGAATGAGTTCAGGCTAGCTAGCGCATCCTGGCAGCATCCTTCCGCTCATCCCTGCGAAAGCAGGGACCCAGGGCCATAGGCAGAATAGTGGCGATCCCGGTCACGGCGAGCCCTGATCTACTGCTTTTCCTCCTTCTCCCAATGGAGCCCAAAGCTCTGGATTCCCGCTTTCGCGGGAACGAGCGGTGAATTGGCACAATCGACTTCAACTATCCCGCCTGGCTCACGAATATCGACGGCGGTCCCGCCGTGATCTCCCCGATAATGGCTGCCGGACTCCCCAGTGAGACAAAGCGCTCCAGCGCCCGCGCTGCGGCGCCGGGCGGCAGGGCGGCGAGCAGGCCGCCCCCCGTTTGCGGGTCAAACAGCAAATCCGCCGACTCGTCTCCAGGGCCACGGACCCGGTCCGCCACGGCCGCATTCGATCTCCACAAGGAGGACCGCACGCCTTGCCGGGACAACTCTCTTGCGCCCTCCAGAACAGGAACAGCTTCAAGATCGAGCGTGGCGGCCACACCGGCAGCATCGAGCATGGCCAGCAGATGACCGGCCAGGCCGAAGCCGGTCACGTCCGTCATGGCATGGGCACTTTCAGCCAAAATCGCCGACGCCTGCCCCTGCGGCTCGAGCATGCTCTCATAGGCCGCGATCACCCATTCGCCCCTGGCGCGCTTTTCCATTTCGGCGGCCAGCAAAACACCGACGCCGACCGGTTTCGTCAGGATCAGGACATCGCCCGCCTCTGCGCCGTCAATCGAGAGGGGGGTGCCTTCGATCAAGCCCGTTACGGAAAATCCGACGCTCAGCTCCGAACCCAGGCTCGTATGGCCACCGACGATGTCGGCGCCGGCCGCCGCGAACACCTGCCCGGCCCCGGCCACGATCTCCCGAAGCGTTTCCCTCTGCATCCGGCCGGTCATGCGCGGCAGCGTGACGGACAGGAGGCCCGCCTGCGGCTCTGCGCCCATCGCCCAGATATCCCCCAGGGCATGATTGGCGGCGATCCGTGTGAAGAGCCACGGATCTTCGACGAACGCGCGCAGGTGATCGGTCGTGAAAACCTGCCTGACCCCGCCGGTGACCATAATGGCCGCATCGTCGCCGCGGCCCAGCGCCACGTCCTCTCTCCGGGGCGCCGGAAGGGCCTGCAAGGCCGACGCAAGAGGTTCCTGCCCGACTTTCGCGCCGCACCCCCCGCACAGGGGTTTTCCGTCTGCGAGCTCCTCCCGGACGCCTCGTGCGACGGCACGGGGGACCGCCGGCGGCTTCATCGGCTTCAAACGAGCGAATTTGTCCATGAATCGCCGGTCGATCCAGTCTTTCAGCGACCAGACCCAGCTTCCCCTCACGGCCATGCCGAATTTGTCGGCAATGGCGGTCTTCGAGCCGAGAGACACAAGCTTGAGATAGTCTTTCTGCGGACGATAACCTGTCGTTTTGGCTCCGGACAGGTCCGCACGAAGATTATGGTAGAGAACGGGGGCCTGCCGCACGGCGAACACGCCGGCCTTCGGCCTCGGGGTAAACGAAAGATGGGCGCAATCCCCAACGGCATAGATCGACGGATCGGTAACGGATTTGAGGTCCCTGCCCACCGTGACGAAGCCGTCATGCAGTTCCAGGCCCGTGCCCGTGAGCCAGGAATGCGGCCGTGCCCCCGCCGCGCCGACCACAAAATCGGCCTCCACCCTTCCGCCGCCGGAGATGACGGCCCCCTCTTCGCCGATCTCGCTCACGCGGCTGTTCGTTCGAAGCGAAATGCCCGTACGTGCCAGCCTGGCCGTTAAAGCGGTTCGCGCCTGTGTTCCGACATCCGGCAGAGCCGAGGGGGCCCTTTCCAGTATCGTGATGTGCACGTCCGCCAGCCCCGCGGCCCTCAGGCGGTGGGCCATGGCCAGGGACAGTTCGACGCCACCGACCCCGGCGCCGATCACCGCGATGCGGGCGCGACGCTTGCCCCTCAAAGTGTCGTGTACGAACGTCTCCCAGGCAGCGGCAAAAGGGCCGAGTGGTTTCGCGGCGTGCGCGAAGTCCGCAAAACCCGGAATGTCAGGCATGGAAGAGGTAATGCCGATATCCAGGGAGGCGATGTCATAGGCAACATCCGGCCGCCCAGGAACCTTGATCCGCTTTTCGACGCGATCCAGGCCGGTGGCGCGTCCCGGCACAAGCCTGGCACCGCAATGCCTGGCAAGGCGCACGAGATCGATGTTCAGAGCCTCGCGGGGATAATGGCCCGCGACGTGCCCGGGCAACATGCCGGTGTAGGGCGTCGCCGGTTCCGGATTGATGAGCGTCAGCCGTACCCCCGGCAGCGGCCGCATCGCCCATTTGAGCATGACGAGGGCATGCGCATGTCCCCCGCCCACCAGCACCAGATCACGCGTTAATGGCACATCACCTTGCATCGGCCCTTTGCCCCTGGTGGAGCCGGCATATATCAAATGCCGCCATCATCTTGCCTGCCGTCATCGATCGGCCGCTGCAGTTCCACCGCCTGCGCAGCAGCGTCACCCGCCTCAAATCGTCGGCTTGATGACAAACCCATCGGGCGCCGGTCCGCCCTCCTCCATAACTCGAACGTCGGCGACATGCGCACCCGGCGGCCCCGACCGGCAACGCGCCAGCATCTCGTCGACGGCATCGCCGGCCCCGAAAAATACGGCCTCCACTGACCCGTCGCGGCGGTTGCGCACCCAGCCGTCAAGTTCCAGCTCCGCCGCATTCCACT
>JBKHIN010000213.1:0-5686 GCA_046538635.1 Alphaproteobacteria bacterium | reverse complement strand
GACCCGCCCTACGAATTCACGGCAGGCTGCTGCGCCGCCCTAATTTTCCATCTCCTTCCACCCGTCCGGGCCCAGAATTTCCAGCGGCCGGAAACGGGCCTTGTAGTCCATCTTGGAGCAGCCGCGCACCCAGTAGCCCAGATAGACATAGGCCTTGCCGCGGCGCAGCGCCTGCTCCACATGGTCGAGGATCATGTAGGTGCCCGGGCTCCGCTTGCCCGCTTCCGGGTCGAAGAAGCTGTAGACCATCGACAGGCCGTCATCGAGTTCGTCCGTGAGCGAGGCGGCGAGCAGCGCGCCGTCCGGCGTGCGGTATTCGCAGATGCTGGTCTCGACCGGCGTTTCCTCCACCATCGCGGCATAGTCGAGCGCGGTCATGTCGGCCATGCCGCCGTCATTGTGGCGCGCGTCCAGATACCGCCGCAAAAGCGAGAACTGCTCGGCCGTGGGATCGCAGGGCACCGTGCTGACCGTCAAATCGGCATTGACCTTCTCGATGCGTCGGAAATTGCGCGTGCGCACGAAACGCTCGGCCGCGACGCGCACCGACACGCAGGCCGTGCAGCCCTCGCAGGCCGGGCGGTAGGCAATGCCCTGTGAACGGCGGAAGCCGGCATTGGTCAACGCATTGTGCAGCGCGTCGGCCTGGGGCCCCGCAAGCTGCGTGAATACTTTCCGCTCCGTGCGGCCGGGCAGATAGGGACAGGGGGCGGGCGCCGTCAGAAAAAGCTGGGGAGCGGACTGCTCCAGATCCCGTTTCAGATCGCGATTCATGGTCCCTTACGCAATTGTCTCAACCCGGTCCCGTCACAGACCATAATACCATGGGGCGAACAGAGAAAAGCTCAACCAAAGGAGCACGACCAGCGGCAGGCCCGCCCGCGTGTAATCAACGAACTGGTATCGGCCGGGTCCCATGACCAGCAGATTTGTTTGATATCCCATCGGCGTCGCGAACGGGCAGTTGGCCGCGAAGATGACCGCGTGCAGAAACGGCGTCGGGTCCGCGCCCAGCGCGCGCGCCGCGTCCACCGCGACAGGGGTGAACAGCACGGCCGTGGCGTTGTTGGTCAGCAGGTTGGTCAGAATCGCCGTCAGCAGGAACAGCGCGGAAAGCACGGCGGCCGGGCCCGAGCCGGATGACAGGTCCACGATGCCGCCGGCGAGCCAGGCCGCGCCGCCGGTGAATTCCAGCGCGTCGCCCAGCGCCAGCGCCGCCCCCACCAGCAGGAAAATGCGCCGGTCGAACGCGCGCGCCGCCTGGCGCAGGGTCAGGCAGTCGGTGGCAATCATCAGCCCCGCCCCGGTCAGGGCGGCGATGACGATGGGGACGAGCCCCGTGGCGGCGGCAATCACCATTCCGGCGAAAATCAGCCGGGCGCGCCGGGCATTGCGCAGATTGGGCACTTCCCGCGACGACCATTCCAGCAGCAGCACGTCGCGCGACTGGCGCAGCGCCTGGATCTGGCGGCTCGTTCCCAGCAGCAGCAGCACGTCGCCGGCCTCCAGGCGGATATCGCGCATCCGCGCCCGGATCATGCGGCTGCGGCGCTGGATGCCGAAAACGATGGTGCCCGTGAGATGGTGGAAACCCGAGCGCTCGATGGTGCTGCCGATGAGCCGCGAGCCCGGCGCCACTACCGCCTCGGCCAGCGTGAGGTCGCCCGCCCGCGGCCTGACCGTGCCGTTCTCCGCCGCCCCGCCGGGCATGCCGTGGCTGATCATGCCTTCCAGCAGGTCGGCCTTCGAGGTCAGCGCCTCGGTCAGCGCCTGCCGGGTCGCCGCCACGATGATCACGTCGCCCGGCCGCAGCTTGATGCCCTCGAAGGGCGGCAGCAGCGCCAGTTCGTCCCGCTGGATCAGCCGCACCAGGATATTGGGCAGGCCGGGAATGCGGTTCCTGCTGATCTGCGTGCCCACAAGGGAATGACCGGCGGTGAGCGTGATCTGGGCGATGAACTGCCGTCCCGACTCCGTGATGGTGTCCGACATGGGCTCATGCCGGGGCAGCAGGCGGGGCATGACCGTCAGCACATAGAAGGCGCCCACGGCGACCAGAAAGAGGGCGGGCACGGTGAAATCGAAAAAGCCGATAACGCCCGCCCCCAGCCGTTCAGAGCCTTCGGCGACCAGCAGGTTGGTGGAGGTGCCGATCAGCGTCGTCGTGCCGCCCAGCACGCACAGAAAGCTCAGGGGCATCATGACCCGGCTGGGCGAGATGCCGGAGCGCATGGCCACGGTGGCGACGATGGGAATGAACATCACCGTGACCGGCGTGTCGTTCAGGAAGGCGCTGATGCTCATGGCCATGAGCAGCGCCATGACCAGCACCCGCCGCGGCCGGCGCCGCCCGAGGACGAACAGCATGCGCGTGGGCCGTTCAAGCGCGCCCGCGTGGAACAGGCCCTGGCCCACCACCAGCAGCGACATGATGGACACCAGCGCCGGATTGGCGAAGCCGGAGAGCAGTTCGGCGGCGTCCAGCAGGTTCTTCCCCTCCGGGCCGGGCACCGGGAAGACGTAGAAGAACACGACCAGCAGAACCAGAATGGCGATGGAAACCATCTCCATCGACCAGCGCTCGCGCGCATAGGCGGCAATGGCCCCCGCCAGCACGGCGAAGACCGCCCACATCTGCCAGAGCGGGTCGGCGTCAAGTCCGATGGCTGCCTCCTCCGCCGCATCGGCTCCCGCGTCCGGGCCGGACAGGGAGCGGTTTGCAGTCCGGCAGCCTGCACCGAATGCAGGCACGGTTCCGGGGATGTAACGCTTCGCCGTGGCGAAGGTCACAGGTTGCGCATTCAAGGCTTGCGGGAAAGATCACTCCCCCGGACACCGGACCCCTGCGCCCCGGCGCATTGACCGGGGGCAGCCTCGCGGCCGCCCGCGCGCCCGGCGCAGCGGACGCGCCGGAGCATTTCGTGTCATGGAATGCCGTCTGCTGCCCATGCCCTGCCTGTTTCTGAGCCCGGAACAGACGAGCAGAGAGGAGTTTACGTCCGGTTTACCCGCGCCCGGCGGGCTGCAGGCCTTTGCGGACGGCCCGGTTGGACTAGATTTCCGGGCATTGCATCCCCCGGCGCGGCTCTCTATGAGCAAGGGGGAGTGCCAATTTCGCATAAGGGGCCCGCATGCCCGTGTCAGAGACCGCCTTTCGGGAGGCGCTGAGCCATTTCGCCACCGGCGTGACGGTAGTCACCTCGCCGCCGCTGCGGGACCGGCCGCCGGTGGGGGTGACCATCAGTTCCTTTACCTCGGTCTCGCTGAAGCCGCCCCTGATTCTCTGGTGCCTGGAGCGCACGGCGGACACGTTGCCGGCCTTCCGGGAGGCGGGAACCTTTGCCGTCAATGTTCTGCGTGCGGAGCAGGAAGCGCTGTCCACGCATTTTTCGGCCTCCGGCGGCCATGCGTTCGACGGCGTGGCCCACGAGACCGGGCGCACCGGCGCGCCGCTGCTCGAGGGCGCGCTGGCCCGCCTCGAATGCCGCAAGCGGGAAGAATATGACGGCGGCGACCACCTGATCTTCCTGGGCGAGGTGCTCGACGCCCGTGCCTGGCCGGGCGACCCGCTGCTCCATTTCAGGAGTGCTTACAGAGGGTTGGGGTGAATACCTGCGTGTCATCCTCCGGCCGCGCGCAGCGCAAACCGGGGGACCTCCCTCCACAAACCGAACATTCGCGGCAGGCCGGCTCTCGGCGCGTTGATGGAGGTCCCCGGCTCTCCGCATGGCATGCGCCATGCTCCGCCCGAGGATGACAGGATCTTTTCACATCTTGTAATTAAACACGCAGATCTTGTTGCCGTCCGGGTCGCGGAAATAGGCGCCGTAGAAGCCCGGCACCGCCTCGCGGTGGCCCGGCGCCCCCTCGTCCGGCGCGCCCAGTTCCATCGCCTTGGCGTGCACCTGGTCCACCTTATCGGTGGCGTCCACCATCAGAGCCACCATCGTGCCGTTACCGGCGGTGGCGGGCTCGCCGTTGAAGGGCTTCATCAGGCCCAGCATGGGCGCCCCCGCACCGGCGGTCCAGAAAACGGAACGGTCCGTTTCCATCATCCGTTTGGCGCCGATTTCGGCCAGCACCGTGTCGTAAAACGCGGCTCCTTTTTCCAGATCATTGGTTCCCAGAGTGACGTACCCGAACATTCAAACCTCCCTACGGCAGCAACGGGGTCCCGGACCGGCCGGCGGACCGTTCCGAATCCGTGCCGGACTATCCCGCAGGCCCGCCGCCGGTGCAAGCGGCCGCCGGTCCGCCGGACGCTAACGTTGCCGCACGCCCGCTTCGCTCTATCTCGCTGTTCGGCGTTTCAGTCTTACTTTAAGGCCCCCCGGGCTTCATTCGGCAGGGCAGGCGGGAGACATCGGAGGCGGGCATGACGGTGGCCGGAGTCCTGGCGGCGGTAGCGCTGTTTCTGAGCGCGGGTACGGCGGCGCTGGGATGCTGGAACCTGATGCTCTACCGCACGCCCCGCGCCGCCCCGCGGGGCTTCCGGCCCAAACTGTCCGTCCTGGTGCCGGCGCGCAACGAGGAGGCGCGCCTCGGGCCCACGCTCGACTCCGTGCTCGCCAGCCGGGGCGTGGACCTGGAGCTGATCGTGGGGGACGATCACTCCACTGACGGCACGGCCGAGCTGGTGCGCCGCGCCGCGGCGCGCGATCCCCGCGTGCGGCTGGTGCGTCCCCCCGCGCTGCCGCCCGGCTGGTCCGGCAAACAGCATGTCTGCCATTTCCTCAGCACACAGGCGCGCCACGGCACGCTGGTGTT
This sequence comes from Alphaproteobacteria bacterium, assembly GCA_046538635.1. Taxonomy (GTDB): domain Bacteria; phylum Pseudomonadota; class Alphaproteobacteria; order JAJFIK01; family JAJFIK01; genus JBKHIN01. The sequence goes on along the minus strand of JBKHIN010000213.1, from coordinate 919 downwards.
TCTGGACGCCGACGTCCGGCTGGCGCCCGATGCACTGTCGCGGATTGCCGCCTTCATGGAGCGCGCCCGCACCAATCTCGTCAGCGGCTTCCCCCGTCAGATCACGGAGAGTTTCTGGGAGAAGGTGGTCATTCCCCAGATCCATTTTCTGCTGATCGGCTTCCTGCCCATGACCGGCATGCGGCGCACGAACGATCCCGGCTTCGGCGCCGCTTGCGGACAGTTGATCGCCGTGCGCCGCCTCGCCTACGAGGCCGCGGGCGGGCACAAGGCCGACAGGGCCTCGCGCCATGACGGGGTGAAACTGCCCCGCACCTTCCGCAAGGCGGGTCTCCGGACCGACCTGTTCGACGCCACTGCACTCGCCCATACGCGCATGTACGACTCCCTGAGCGGTATCTGGTTCGGCTTCCGCAGGAACGCCACGGAAGGCATGGCGACGCCCAAGGCGCTGCCCGTGTGGACGGTGCTGCTGGCGGGCGGGCAGATTCTGCCGCCATTCCTGCTCCTCTGGCATTTCGGCGTGGCGCCGCTGCCGCCCCCGGCCCTCGCGCTGGCCGCGGCCGCCACGGCGGCGGTTTTCGGATTCCGCGCCCTGCTTGCCCTGCGTTTCAGACAGTCCTGGCTGGGCGTTCTGCTCCATCCCCTGGGCGTCGCCTTCACGCTGGCGCTGCAATGGGTGGCGCTGGTCAGTGCGCTGCGCGGGCGCACCGTAAGCTGGCGGGGCCGGGAATATTCCGCCGCCGATCCGGGGTGAACGGAGCAGCGATTTGCAAGGAGAAAAGCGCAGCCTGCGTCTCCTCTCCCCCGGGACAGGAAGGGGCCCGCGGCAAGCTTCCGTGGGAAGGTGAGGGGCAAAAACAATAAGCGCACGGAGGATGAGAGGGCATCGTCATTCGCCCGTCACCCGGACCGGCTG
>JBKHIN010000043.1:0-12805 GCA_046538635.1 Alphaproteobacteria bacterium | reverse complement strand
AGTTCGTCCAGCGGCAGGCTGGACGTATTGGTGGCGAGCAGCGCATCGTCCTTCATGCGCGCCTCGCAGGCTTCGTAGACCTCCTGCTTGAGTTCCATCTTTTCCGGAACGGCCTCGATGATCAGGTCCGCGCGAACCAGGCCCGACCGGCGCGTATCGGGCATGAAGCGGTCGAACGCCGCCTTGCGCGCCGCGCCCTTGAGCTTGCTCTCGAACAGTCCGGCCGCGGAGCGCACCGCGCGGCCGAGCGCTTCCCGGTCGGGGTCCTCGATGGTCACGCGCTTGCCCTGATAGGCGCACCAGGCGCCGATCTCCGCGCCCATCGTGCCGCCGCCGACAATGTGGACATGGTCGATCCGGCGCGCTTCGGCCCGCTTGCCCAGCGACTTCAGGTTTTCGCGCAGAAAGAACACGCGCATGAGGTTCTGCGCCGTGTCCGTAGGCAGAAGGTTGGCGAAGGAATCGATTTCTGCGTCCAGCATTTCCCGTTCGCTGCCGCCATGCTCCCTCCACAGATCGATAAGCGCATAGGGCGCGGGATAATGGGCCTTGGGCGCGCGCTTGCGGGTTTCCGTTTCCATCCTGCTGGCGATGGCGGGCCGCGCCACGCCCAGATTCATGGCCGACACGCTGGCGCCGCCGCCGCGGCGGTCCAGTTCGCCCCTGACTGCCTGGCCTACGGCATTGGCGACGTGGCGTTCCTCGCACACCGCATCCACGAGCCCGAGCGAAAGGGCCTTCCTGGCGTCAAGCGACTTGCCGGTCAGCATCATTTTCATGGCTTCGGGAGGTGAAATCCTGCGGGTCAGGCGCGCCGTGCCGCCGAGGCCGGGATGCAGCCCCACCCGGATTTCCGGAAAGCCCAGGGAGGCGTCGCTGCGGGCGATGATCCGGTCGCAGGCGAGCGCCAGTTCCAGCCCGCCGCCGACGCAATGGCCGTGCACGGCCGCAATCGTGACCATGGGCAGCGCGGCAATGCGGTCGATCAGCGCGTGGGCATCGGCGATTTCCCGCCGCGCCTCCGCGGCGCTCCCGATGCCGCGAAAGGTTTCGAGATCGGCGCCCACGGCGAAGCCGGACGGCTTGGCCGAACGGAAGACGGCCGCCTTGGGCTGTGCCTCCTCCGCCCGTCTGAGCAGGCCGTCGAGTTCCGCGAAAACCTCGCGGTCGAACGTGTTGGCGCTGGCGCCGTGCTTGTCCAGAATCAGCCAGACGACGCCGTCCTCGTCCTCGCGGTAGCGCCAGTGCGTGCCGCGCTCTCCCTGCGTTCCGGTGAGCGGTACGGGCGTCAGGAATTCCCTTGGCGAAACCGTCATGAGCACATCTCCACCAGCATGGCGCCGCCCTGTCCGCCGCCGATACATTCCGTGGCGACGCCGCGCTTGCCGCCCCGCCGTTCCAGCGCGTTGACGAGATGAAGAACGATCCGTGTACCGCTGGTGCCGACGGGATGGCCGAGGCTGATGGCGCCGCCGTCCACGTTCAGGCGATCCCGTTCCATACGCCCGAAAGCGCCGTCCAGGCCCAGCACCTCTGTGCAATACGAATCGTCTTCCCAAGCAATGAGACAGGCGAGCACCTGCGCGGCGAACGCCTCGTTGAGTTCCCACAGGTCGATGTCATCGAGGCCGAAGCCGTTGCGCACCACGACGGGCGTCGCGGCCAGCGTGGGGCCCAGCCCCATGATCTCGGGCGCGAGTGCGGCCCATTCGCTGTCCCGGATCTCCGCGCGCGGTTTCAGGTCCCATTCCTCCACCGCCTGTTCGGAGGCCAGGATCGCCCAGCAGGCGCCGTCCGTGATCTGACTGGAATTGCCGGGCGTGACGTCGCCGAATTTCTCGAAGGCCGGTTTCAGCGTGGCCAGTTTCTCCACCGTGCTGTCGGGGCGCACGCCGTCGTCGCGCTCATGGACATGTCCCTGCGGGTCGAACATGGGCTCCACTTCCTCGTCGAGCCAGCCTTCCGACCACGCCCTGTCGAGGCGGTGATGACTTTCGACCGCGTATTCGTCCGCCTCCCGGCGCGTGATGCCGAAGCGATGGGCCAGAACCTCGGCCGTCTGCCCCATATTGAGTTCGCTGACCGGGTCCGTGAGCCCGCGTTCGAGCCCCACGATGGGGGTGAAGAATTTCGTCTCGATCTCGCCCAGCAGGCGGGTGCGCTCGGCGAGGCCCGCCTTGCGCCACGACGCCAGCCAGGCCACGGCTTCGTGGCGCAGGACGAGGGGCGCATGGCTGAGCGCCTCGGTGCCGCCCGCCAGCACCAGGTCCATCCGGCCATCACGGATGGCATGAAATCCGGCATCGAGGGATTGCATGCCCGAACCGCAATTGCGGTGAACCGTCCAGGCCGGCATGCGCGTGCCGCAGCCCAGCCGCAGCGCGGCGACGCGCGCCACGTTCATCTCGTCCATGATCTGGTTGGCGCAGCCCAGAACGACATCGTCGAACACGTTGGGCGGAAAGGGCTGGCGCGCCAGCAGCGGTCGGCCGCACTGGACCGCCAGATCGCCCGGCGTGAAGGGGCCGGGTTCGCCGCGCGCCTTGAGAAAGGGCGTACGCAGACCGTCGACGATATAGACGGGCCGTCCCTGTCCGGTTTCCTGTGTTGAAATGGCCTGCCCTCCTGTGTGCGAATGCCGGGGCTACTGCCCCAACGCCAACGCGCGCCGGTTAACAAGGGAAGGTTACCGGCACCCTTCAAACGGCGGCCTGTGGAGAAAGTTCCTGCGCCGCCGGCCTGATGCCGGCCTAATAGCGGACCAAGAGCAGGAACGCCCAGATGGCCAGCGCGATGAGAACGAGGCCGCCCCCGTAGATGGCGATCAGGGTGCCCGGCGTCCGGCGTTTCTTTTCGGCATGCCGGGCCGGCGCATCCTGACGGGCCTCTTCCGGCGAAATTTCGACCGGCCCGCCCTTTTCTTCCGTTTCCTCGGCCATGACCTTACTCCTGCCGCTGATATTCAGCATGTCCGGAACACGCACTGTCTCTTGGTAAATGCGCCGGGGCGGGGATTGTTTCATGCGCCGTTGAACCGCGGCCCGCCCGCCGGGAACGGGCGCAGCGGCAGGGCGTTACGGCCAGACCGAAGATAAGGTAACTGTGTTATGACTCCGCGAGATGGGAGGCCTGCCGGGGCGCTTCCCGGCATCCGCCAGGAATATGCGGGCTCTGCAGGGACAGGACGATGATCATTCCCCGCATGCTGAAACCGCCGCCGCGCAGACTGACGGCGGAGGGGCGCCCCCGGCGCCTGGGCATCGAACTCGAATTCGCGGCGGTCTCCGCCCATGACGGTGCGGAAATCGTCCATTCGCTCTATGGCGGCCGGATCGAGAAGGACGACCCCCATCGCTTTTACATTCTGGGCACTTCGCTGGGGGACTTCACCTGCGAACTCGATACCCAGTATGCGCACCGGTCGTCGGGCGAACCCCCGCCCGCGGAGGAAACCGAGGACACGCTCACCCTGCTCCTGAACGGGTTTCAGCGCGAACTGCGAGCGCTCTTCGGGGACGTCAGTTCGCTGGTCATGCCGTGCGAAGTGGTCTGCCCGCCCATCGAAATCGGAGAGTTGCCGCGCCTCGACGCCCTTGTGAAGGCCCTGCGCGAGGCGGGCGCGGCCGGCACGCGGGAAAGTCCGTTCTACGCCTTCGGCGCCCAGCTTAATCCGGAACTCGCCGATGGCGGCCATGACTGGGTGCTGCGGGTGTTCAAGGCCTATCTTCTGATGTCCGACTGGCTGCGGGCGGTCATGTCGATCCATCTGACGCGGCAATTGGTCGATTTCGCCAACCCGTTTCCGCGCCGATATGTCAGAAAGGTTCTCGATCCGGATTACTGGCCGGATGCGGATGGGTTCATGGGCGACTACCTGGCGTATAATCCGACCCGCAACCTGGAGCTGGACCTGTTGCCCCTGTTGTGCTGGCAGGATGAAAAGCGCGTGCGCGCGGCGGTCAGGGACCCGCGGGTCAAGGGGCGGCCCACCTTCCACTACCGGCTGCCCGACGCCAATATCGGCCAGGCAGGCTGGGGCCTGATCCTGGAATGGAACCGCTGGTGCGTGGTGGAAACCCTCGCCGAACGGCGGGACGTGCTGGACGAAATGAGCGCCGCCTGGCGGCACAACGAGGCACGTTTCCTGCAGGATGACTGGGCCGTGCGCGCAAGCGAATGGGTGTTGGTGACCTAGACGATGGCAAGACCGGTGGTCGGCGTTACCAGCTCGCGCGGGGGCGCCCGGTACATGTGGTGGTTCTACTGGCTGGCGCTGCGGCTCAACGGCGTGAAACCCGTCCGCCTGATCGCCCCCGTGCACAAGGTGAGATTCAGCCGCCTCGACGGTCTGGTCATCGGCGGCGGCGACGATATCGGCGCGGAAATCTACCAGGGCGAACCTACGCTCGACGTGCGCATCGACCCCGAACGGGACGCCATGGAACTGGACCTGCTGGAACATGTGGAGGCGTACAATGTTCCCGTCCTGGGGGTATGCCGGGGCGCGCAGATGCTCAACGTGTTCCACGGCGGTTCCCTGCACCAGGACATGCGCGCCGCCTATGCCAACGTGCCGCGCATGTGGACGCCCCTGCCGCGCAAATGCGTGCGGGTCGAGCGCGGAACCAGGGTCGCCGGCCTGCTCGGCATGGAGCAGTTGACGGTCAACAGTCTCCATCGCCAGGCCTGCGACCGGATCGGCACGGGGCTGACGGTTTCGGGAAGGGATGAATACGGCGTGGTTCAGTGTATTGAACATGTGCATGCGGAGTTCCGGATCGGTGTCCAGTGGCATCCGGAGTTTTTGATCTACCGGGCGTCGCACCGCCGCCTGTTCGCCGCCTTCGTCAAGGCGGTGCGCCGGCACGCGGCGCGCAAGCAGGAAGCGGGCATGTCCGGAGGCGCGGAGGGGGCGGCGGACAATGGCTGAACGGCGCACCCCCCGGCAGCGGCTGATCGGCTCCACGCTTCTGGCCCTCATGCGCATGACGTGGAGCGGCACGGCGCTGGCCCGGCAATCCCTGTCCTCGCGGAACTTGCGTCTGGCGCGGCGCTCCCGCTCGACGGCCGAGCGTCTCGCCATGCTGCCCTCGAAGACAGAAGCCCTCCGTGAGCCGATCGATATTTACTGGAACGGGCACCAGATCCCCTTCGTCGATGCGCGCAACGAACGCGATCTGGCCGTGGGCATGGGGCTGGCGCACGGCCATCTCCGGCTGACGCAGATCGAGATCATGCGCCGCATCGCGCTGGGACGCACCGCCGAGATTCTGGGCCCGGCGGCGGTGCCCCTGGACCAGACCGTGCGCATTGTCGGCCTGGCGCGCCGTGTCGGCGACATTGAGGCCGCCCTGCCCGAGGCAACCCGCGAGTGGATGGAGGGCTTCGCGGACGGGATCAATGCCGTCATCGCGCAGGCGCGGGAATGGCCGGAGGAATTCGCCCTTCTCGATATCAGGCCCGAACCTTTTTCCGTACGCGACCTGATCGCGATCGGGCGGCTGGCGGCGGGGGATTTCTCGTGGAAGGTCTGGCAGCGGCTTCTGCCCCTCAAGGAGCGCGACGACTGGCACACGATCTGGGAACGGCTGATGGAAACGCCCTTCCCCATGCCCAGCTATTCGGGCACGGACGAAAACGGGCTGGCGGCCGCGGCCTCGGAGCTGTTTTCGCGCCACGGCAGCAATGCCTTCGCCGTCTCGGCGGAACGCTCTTCCAACGGGGCCGCCATGATCGCGAGCGACCCGCATCTGGGCATGATGCTGCCCAATCTCTTTCTGATCGCGGGCATGCGCGCGCCGGGCCTTCATGCCGTGGGCCTGATGATTCCCGGCGTGCCCGTCATGGCGGTGGGGCGCAACGAGCATATCGCCTGGGGCGGCACCAGCCTGCACGCGGCGAGCAGCGACCTCTTCGACGTGACGGATCTGGGCGAGAAGGAGATTACGCGGCGCACGGAGGAAATAAACGTGCGCTGGCTGCGGCCCAAGACCGTGGACATCAGCGAAACCCGGTTCGGCCCCATCATTTCCGATGCGCCGCTGTTGCCGTTCCCGAAGGGGCGGCGCTACGCCCTGCGCTGGATCGGCCATGACGTCAATGACGAGATCACCGCCATGCTGGGCGTGGCGCGGGCCCGCAACTGGCAGGAATTTCACGACGCCCTGGAGAGTTTCGCGGCGCCTGCGCAGAACATGATCTATGCGGACACGAAGGGCCGCGTGGGCCAGGCGATGGCCGCGCACCTGCCCCGGCGCGCCTCGACGCCGCCGATCGACCTGATCGCCGAGCGCGGCGCCATCGAGGACTGGGAGGACCGCGTCAACTCGGGCGACCTGCCCTTCCAGGTCGATCCGCCTGCGGGCTATGTGGCGTCCGCCAACAACCGGCCGGGACAGATGGAGGTGCCTGTCGGCTTCTTTTTCGCGCCGGACGAACGCGTGGACCGGATCTCGGCGATGATCGAGAACGGGGGCAGACTCGATCTGGAAAAGCTGAAGGCGATCCAGAACGACGTAATCATGCATTCCGCGCCGGAATTCCGCGACCGCATGCTGGCCTTCCTCCCGGAAAATTCCGGTAACGGCGCGGTCAACCGGGTGCGCAGCCTGCTGGCCGGCTGGGACGGCGCCTATACGACGGACTCACAGGGCGCCCTCGTCTTCGAGTTCCTGATCTATCATTTCCTGGCTTCCCTTCACGGGCCCAGACGGATGCACCTGTACCTGGCCACCTGGGATACATGGACACTGCTGGCGGACGACCTCAATCTTCCGGAAACGGACCGCCTCGAAGCGGCCATGGTGCGGGCGGCTTCGAAGGTCGAACGGGTTCTGGACCGTTACCGCCGCTGGGGGGACGTTCACAGGCTCCGGCTTTCGCACATGTTCAGCATGGCCCCCGTGATCGGCCGCGCCTACCGGTTCACGAACGACGCCGTGGCGGGCAGCAACGAGACCGTGATGAAGACCGCGCACGGCCTGAGCGGGCGCAAGCACAACGCGCGGCTTGGCGCGATTGCGCGCCACCTTTCCGATCTTGCCCATCCGGACCGGAACTGGTTCGTTCTCCTCGGCGGGCAGGACGGCTGGCTGGGCAGCGCCAACTTTCTCGATCAGTACCGGCACTGGCGGCGCGGCGACTATATCCAGGTGCCCCTGTCGGTTAAGGGTGTCAAAGAGTCGTTCAGGTATAAGACCGCGATCATGCCCCGCCATACCGGCCGGGCGGGGCAGGTTACGGACGACTGACCGGCCGGAGGGACGGTCCGGGAAGGACGGTGTGCACGGCATGGAAGTGAGCAAGAGGCAGTCAGCGCCGGAGGCGGCGCCAGTTTCCCCCCGCCTGCTGGAGCCGGATGGCGGCGGCGTCAGAGAGGTCGAGTTCCCCTCCTGGAACCCCTACCTGCCGCATGACATGCAGCGGGAGGACATCCGGAACAGACGGTTCCAGGCCAGGGGCCGCCTGTTTCTCCCCGACGCGCGATTTCCCCGGCCGCGGCCGGCCGTGGTCATCGTCCAGGGATTGAGCGGCCCCAGAAAGGAGCGCGAGATCGCCTATGGCCATTTTCTGGCCCGCAACGGCTATGTCGCCCTGATGACCGACAGTTTCGGGAGCCGGGGCCTTGGCAACGCCATCCAGATCTGGCGCGCGCTGCGGGTGACGACGGCCATGCTGATGGCGGACACGTTCGGGGCCCTCGACTATCTGGCCGCTCATCCCCAGGTTTCCAGGGGGAAAATCGGCGTAGTCGGATTTTCCTTTGGCGGAATGATTTCCGTGCTGACCGCCTACCGGCGCATTCATGACCTTTATCTGCCGGGCGGACCCGCCTTCGCTGCCCATGTCAGCTATTACGGGTCGAGCATTCCCCGCCTCGAGGACCCGGCGACGGCCGGCGCGCCGGTGTTCATGATGCTGGGAACGAGAGACGGGAATGTTTCCATTCCGCGTTCGGAACAAATTGCCGGCGACCTGCGCCGGGGCGGCTCGGCGGTCGATCTGAGCATTTTCGACGCCTTTCACCAGTGGGACGGCCCGTATCGCAAACCTCACCGCATCTTCTTCCATCTGCGCGGCTGTCATATCCGGATCGGCAATGACGGCTCGGTCACGGACGAGAAGAGCGGCCACCAAATCAGGGGCCCCTGGAGCCGCCTGTGGTTCCTGCTGCGCAATTCCGTGCCCGCCGGCTATCTGGAGCAACGCGATCCCGAACTGGTGGAAAAAACCAACGGGCTCCTGCTCTCGTTTCTGGAAAAGGCATTCTCCCGCCAGCGCGCACGCGCCCGCGCCGGTCCCGGACCATAGGGCGGCTCAGGCCGTGCGCGGCGGTTCGGGCACGAATTCCATGGGCCGGATGGGGCGCACGGTGGTCGCCTGCGGGCCCATGGGGCTTTCGCCGTGAACCAGCGAGAGTTCCACGGGCGCATCCGGTTCCAGATCGTCGAAACGGGCATCCACGACGGCGTTGCGGTGGAAATAGATTTCCCGCCCGTCCGTGGTGGCGACGAAGCCGTGATCCGGAAACAGGCGCAGGATGCGGCCCTGAAGCGGCGCCTGATGGGTTTTCACGTCACGGCGGATTTTCTGGGAAAACTGTTCGAGCTGACGCTCCATGGCGTCGAACGCGTCGCGCACCGCGATATAGGGGTCGAAATGCGCGCGGATGTCCCCGGGGTCGCGGCTGACCACCAGTTCCTTGTCCGGGACGCGCACCTCCACCCGCACATGGTATTCCCGCGCCTTTTCCGCCGGGTTGCGGTGCGGCACGTCCACCGTCACATGACAGCTGTTGATGAAGTGATACCGCTTGTTCAGCCGTTCCACCCGCTCCCGGATCTTCTGCTCGAGCGCGTCCGAGCTGTCCATATTGTGAAAGGCGATTTCCAGGGGTGCATCCATGACGTCGCTCGTTCCTCGCAGCTTGCCTTGACGGCGGGCACCTTAAGCGGAGGGCGGCCGGAATTCTAGGCCGCCTCGAACATGGCGCTGAGATCGCGGGGAAGCTGGGCGCTGATATCCGCCATTTCGCCCGGCTCGCAATGTTTCTTGAGCGCGGCGAAAACGGCCTTGGTCGCCTCCTCCGCGTTCATCGGCGGACCTCCGGCCAGTCTCTCCTGAACGCGTTCGATAAAGGCCTCCCGCGAGCGCAGTTTGACCGGCGTTCTGGCGGGCTGCCAGCCCTCATAATAAACGCCGCGCACGAACAGGGGCAACTGCGCCGCCAGGTCGGCGGCCTCGTTCACGGTCAGCCGGTCGCGAAGCGTGTGGAGCACGGCCCGCATTGCGTGATAGGCGCGCTGGGCATCCGGGCCCAGAACCTCGCCGATGTCGTTCAGCCACTCATGTGTGGTCTGGATCGAATGATCGAAAACGCGCAGTCCAAGAGTTGTCATGGCATTACCTCCAATTGCCGAAGCGGGTGCGTCGAGGCTGAGTGTGCGCCATCCAAATTAACGTCCGGCGAGGGCCAAAGGTTCGCCGGAAGGGGACATGCAGTCCCGTCCTCCGGGCTCAGAGCCCGAAGGGCCAGGTCTCGGCGGGCGTTTCGCCGCGGCGGGCGGCAAGCGGGCGCACCGGCGACGTGCGTTCGAACCAGACATAATGATCGAACTGGCCCGGCAGGCTGACGTCCATGTAATGGCTGGCGAGTTCCGTCTCCGGACGATACACGACGCCGATGGCCCGTTGCAGGCGCGGCCCCAGGAGCGTGTAGGCCAGCGGCGTCCCTGCCTGGGCGCCGAGGTCGAGGCGGAACCGCGATTCCCCCGTCCGGCGGCACAGATCTTCGATGCTGCCCTTGCGGGCCGGACGCACCGTGCGCACTTCGCCGGGGCCGCCCCAGTCGCGCGCCGCCATCACCTCGCCGTCATAGGTTCCGAAGCCGGCGAGCGCCGCGTCGCTGCCCAAATGTTCGCGGCACAACTGGCCGATATTCACTTCCTCGCGAACAATCCCCATCTCGGTCGCCTGGGAATCGCCGATATGGGAATTGTGCGCCCAGACCACGGCCTTTGCCGGCGCGGGGCGGCGTGAGCGCACCCGCTGAAGCGTATCGAACATGTGACGGTCGCGCAGATTCCAGGACTGAACGTCGCCGTAATAGATGGTTCGGTAATATTCCTCCGCCGCCTTGATCAGACGGGCATTTCCTTCCGCATCCAGAAAATCGTCCGGATCGGCCGCGGCGTAATCGAGACGCTTGCGAAGCAGATCCTCGAGCGCGGAGACCACCGCGCCCTCGCAGTCGGCGAGCCCTTTTGTCACCGCGGCCCGTCCGTAGGCGGCGGGATCCTTCTGCCACGGCGTAAGGCAGCCATAGCGCTCGCGCGCCACCGCAGCGGCTTGCGGATCGACCCGCTCCAGATAGGCGATCACGGCCTCGATCGACGCCGCGAGGGCGTAGAGATCCAGTCCGTGTACGGAAACCCTCTGCTCCGGCGGCCGCTCCGCATTGACGGCGCGCAGCCATTCGATGAATTCGGCCGTTTCCTCGTTGCGCCACATCCAGGTGGGAAAGCGCGTGAACGCGGCCTGTTCCCAGGGGGCGGGCTCGCGGTGGCGCACATAGCGGTCGATGCGGGCGGCGTCCGGCCAGTCGGCCTCGAGCGCCACGATGGTGAAGCCGTGCTTCTCGATGAGCCGCCGGCTGATGGCGGCCCGCGCCCGGTAAAATTCCGATGTCCCGTGGGTCGCCTCGCCCAGCCCGGCGACGGTGGCATCGCCCAGCCGGTCGAATCGGGAAGCGAAACCGGGGTCGTCGATTTCCGGCAGAGGCTCGATCGCCTCCCGCAGCGCCTCGACGAGTTCGCGCTCCTGCAACATCCGGGCGGCGGGGCGCACCGTTTCCCCGGCACTGTCCTGACTTTCCGTCTGCGGACCGTTCCCCCCTTGCCCGGCAACCAGCGGCACGAAGGCTACGGCGCCGAAATTCTCCTCGGTGAAACGGTCCCCGGAGTCGCGCCGGATCCGGAGGAGTTGCTGGTGGCCGTCGGCGTCCACGGGAATGACCAGGCGGCCGCCGGGCGCAAGCTGCTGTTTCAGACTCTCCGGCATGTGCGCCGCCCCGGCAGTCACGATGATGGCGTCGAAGGGCGCTTTTTCCGGCCAGCCCCGCGAACCGTCGCCGTGGCGCAGCGTGACGTTTTGCGCACCTGCCCGTTCGAGCGCCCGGCGCGCCCCGTCCACCAGCGCCGCATGGCGCTCAATGGAGAAAACCTCGGCGGCAATGTGCGCATAGACCGCGGCGCCATAGCCCGAACCCGCCCCCACTTCCAGCACGCGGGCGGTCCCGTCCAGTTCGGCGAGTTCGGCCATCAGCGCAACGATATAGGGCTGGGACATGGTCTGCCCCTCCGCAATGGGCAGCGGACTGTCCACATAGGCGAACTCCGCCATCGAGGCATCGACAAAGACTTCGCGGGGAACCGTCCGCATGGCCTCCAGCACGCGCGCATCCTGAATGCCGCGCGTGACGAGCTGGTGCTCCACCATTCGGTGACGTTCCTCCGTGAACAGATCGTCCTGCGTCTTCAGCCGGGTATGAGCAGGCATGTCCCTCGCTCTTGAAAAATCGCATTCCGAACCGGCCGGCGGGCCTCCGGTCCTTCCATCTCCGTCAAACGGCGGAATGCGGGGCGCAGTTCCCCGGCCGCCGGGCGCAATCCCCGCAGGGCTGAGGGCGCCGGAACCGGCGCCCGGCAAGTGGCGTTAGCCGCTCTGTGTGCCGCTCCAGGCACAAGTGGTTAACTATTGTTGAAGGAAGCAGAGTATAAAATGTCAGATGTCCGTGGACTAATTGCAGTATTCGCCTGCCTGGGACTAATGGCGTTCCCGGCAGGGGCGGCTGCCCAGGAGGCGCAGGATCAAAACCGGCAGGACCCGCAGGAACAGGGCGGCGCTGAGCCGGTCACCGAGCCCGAACAGGAACCCGCCGAGGAACCTGCCGAAGCGGAACCCAAACGCCAGCCGCCACAGGAACCCGAAGAAGAGCCGGCCCGCGAGCCCGCCGAGGAAGAGCCGGCGGTGGAGCCGGTCCGGGAAGCCAAGCCGGAAGCCCACGAAAAAACCGGCCGGAGCTGGATCAGCCTGAGCGGGACCGTGGCGGAATCCGAACCGGGCGGTTTCACGCTGGATTACGGCGAAGGGCTCATCGAAGTCGAGCTGAAAGGCCGGGACCTGTTCGACCAAACCAACCGGATCATGCCGGGAGAAAAGGTGAGGATTTACGCCGCGATCAAGGACGATCTGTACGAGCGCCGCCGGATCGAGGCCGATTCCGTCTACGTGCTGGACCGCCAGAGCTTTTACTTCTCCGATGCGGAAGATGAGCCATTGGCCTATTTCCTGACGGGCGATCCGGGCGATCTGCCGGAAGGCACCTGGGTAAGCGTGTCGGGGATCGTCAAGGAGATAAACGGGCGGGAATTTGTCCTGGACACCGGCATCTACGACATCGAAGTCGACACGGACGAACTGGGCTACAATCCCCTGGATGAGGTGGGCCTGCAGCGCATCCGCGAAGGAGACCAGGTGTACGTTTCCGGCCCGCTGGACGACCAGTTCTTCGAAGACAACGAAATCCTCGCCCAGACCGTCGTCACCCTGGGGCAGGGACTGTCACCCGACGACTGATCGGGACCGCAAGCAGACCGATTTCGCGCCCCGTTCGGCCTCGCCGCCGGACGGGGCTTTTGCCGGGGCCCGGCAGCGCGAGGGGATGGAACGGCAGGAAGGCCGGCAGAAAAGAGGCCCAGAATGGAGCCGCTGGGGAGCAGGGCATACAAGGAAACTCCATCCTGGG
>JBKHIN010000212.1:0-5721 GCA_046538635.1 Alphaproteobacteria bacterium | reverse complement strand
TCGAAGGCGCGCACCTCGATCTGGCGCACCCGTTCGCGGGAGATGTCGTAGACCTTGCTCAGGTCCTCCAGCGTGGTGGGGCTCTCCTGAAGCCGCCGCTCGGTGAGGATGTGGCGCTCGCGTTCGTTCAGCGCCTCCATCGCCTCGGCCAGCAGTTCCCGGCGCTCGTCCAGTTCCTCCTGGTCGGCGAGCTGGGTTTCCTGGTCGGTTTCCTCGTCCACCAGCCAGTCCTGCCATTCGCCTTCGGAGTCCGCGCGCAGGGGCGCGTTGAGCGAATTGTCCTGGGCCGCCAGGCGCCGGTTCATGGTGATCACGTCCTGCTCGGGCACGTTCAGCCGGTCGGCGATGGTCTTGACCTGGTCGGGATGCAGGTCGCCTTCCTCGATGGCCTGGATCTGGCCCTTCACCTTGCGCAGATTGAAGAACAGCTTCTTCTGCGCCGCCGTGGTGCCGATCTTCACCAGGCTCCATGAGCGCAGGATGTATTCCTGAATCGCCGCCCGGATCCACCACATGGCGTAAGTGGCGAGGCGGAAGCCCTTTTCCGGCTCGAAGCGCTTCACCGCCTGCATCAGGCCCACATTGCCTTCCGAAATAATCTCGGCGATGGGCAGCCCGTAGCCGCGATAGCCCATGGCGATCTTGGCCACCAGCCGCAGATGGCTGGTCACCAGCTCGTGGGCGGCCTCCGTGTCGCCATGCTCCTTCCAGCGCTTGGCCAGCATGTATTCCTGGTCCGGCTCCAGCATGGGAAATTTCCGGATCTCGGCCAGATAGCGGGAAAGGCCCCCTTCCGGTGACAGGACGGGCAGATTCATGCTTGCGGTGTTCATCGGGTCGTCTCGTCTTTCAGGGCTTTCGCTGCTCTGCACAATCTGATCCTAACCTAGCAGAACCGTCAGGGGATTGTTGGTTACAACGGCGCAAGTTCGCCGGTGTTGCAGCGAGTGTCACAAACGTTCGAGAATTTCGATCAAATCTCTCATATCGTTCGGAATTTCACTATCAAAGCAAAGCGCGCGCTTTGTCAACGGGTGCCGGAATCCCAGTTCCGCGGCGTGCAGGGCCTGGCGCGGCATGTGTGCCAGCGCCTCGCGGACCTGTGCCGGAACGGCGCTCTTCAGCGCCCCCATCCCGCGTCCGTACAGCGAATCGCCGATTACGGGATGGCCACTATGGGCCATGTGCACCCGGATCTGATGGGTACGTCCGGTATGCAACCGGCACGCCACGAGCGACGCGACGGCCTCTCCCGTTTCCGGAAAACGGCGCAGCACCTCGTATTCCGTCGCGGCCGGGCGGCCGCCGCTTTTCACGACGGCCATTTTCTTGCGGTTGTGCGGGCTGCGGCCGATGTCGCCCTCGATTCGCCCCCGCCTGCGGCGCGGCGCGCCCCGCACCAGCGCCAGATAGCGCCGGCTTATGCTGTGCGCCTTGAACTGGGCCGCCAGGGAAAGATGGGCGGCGTCGGTCTTGGCCGCCACCATGAGGCCGCTGGTATCCTTGTCCAGCCGGTGCACGATGCCCGGCCGCCGCACGCCGCCGATTCCCGACAGGCTGTCCCCGCAATGGGCGATCAGGGCGTTGACCAGCGTGCGGTCCGGACTGCCCGTGGCGGGGTGGACCACCAGGCCCGCCGGCTTGTTCACCACGATCAGCGCCTCGTCTTCGTAACGGATATCGAGCGGCAGGGGTTGCGGCTCCGGCACGGCCGGGGCGGGCGGCGGGATTTCCACCGCCACTTCCTCTTTTCCGCGCAGCTTGCGCGCCCCGCCGTCCGCCGCCGTGCCGTTCACTCGCACATGTCCTTCGGCGATCAGCGCCTGGATGCGGGCGCGGCTGATCCCCGGCATCTGCGAGGGCAACCACCGGTCGAGACGCATTCCGGCCACATCTTCGGGTGTAATGAACCGGTGCACGGTGCTTTGGCTGGACATGGGGTCACGGAGCATGATCTATCGTGCGCGGGACATAACACGAACACGGGGTGTTTGCGATGAGCGAGACACCACAGGCAGCCGATCAGGAAACCGCGTCCAGGGGCCCGATGCCCGGCACCATGCGCACCATGGTCATGGTGGTGGTGCTGCTGGGCGTCATCTTCGTGGTCGGCTTCCTCGCTCTGGTCATCGCGCTGGTGGTGCGCGCCAAGGGCGGGCCCGAGGAGGCGGCGAAGGGCGAGCCCCTGATCGCGGAAAATCTGACCTTGCCCAAGGACGGCGACATCCGCCGCGTCTGGACCGACAGTGACCGGCTGATCATCCATACGTCGGATCCGGAAGGCCAGGGGCAGGTAGTGGTCTACGATCTGCGCAAGGGCCGGGTGCTGGCCCGCATCGGGGTGCAGTGACGGCCATCGGCCACGGACCGGCGGGGCCGGAAGTCACGGCGCTGGTGTTGCCCCAGCCCCTGCGCCGGAAAATCGAGACCGAGGCCCGAAAGGCAGGCGCGGAAGAATGCTGCGGGCTGCTGGTCGGGCATGTGGCGGGCGCGCGCGGCGTGGTCACGGCCAGCGTGGCCAGCCCCAACCGGGCCGCCGATCCTCGCACCTCCTTCGAAATCGATCCCGCCCTGCTGCTCGAAAGCCAGCGCCATCTGCGCGCCGCCGGGCAGGTGGTTCTGGGCCATTATCATTCCCACCCGCGGGGCCCGGCCGATCCCTCCGCCGCTGATGCCGAACGCGCCTGGGTCCCGGGCCATGTCTGGCTGATCGCCGCGCCGGACCGCAGCCGGGAAAAGTGGACGTTTACCGCTCACCTGGCCCTGGAAGAAAAGGGCCGCGTCTCCCTGCGGCCGCTTGAAATCTTGGAAACCTGAAACCCTATTTGCGAGGTACGCGATGAAAACCCGTACAGCCGCCTGTTCCTGCGGCCAGTTGCAGATTGAAGTTCAAGGTGAACCGCTTGGAGTCGGCGTTTGCCATTGCCTCGCCTGCCAGCGCCGCACGGGTAGCGTCTTTGCAGCGCTGGCCGCGTTTGCCCCTCCCTGGAAGGTATCCGGCAAGGCATCTGAATATGTTCGCACCGGGGACCAGGGTGCCAGCTTCCGGTTCCGGTTCTGCCCTGTCTGCGGCGCGACCGTGTTTCACACCGAAGTGGGTCACGAAGAGACGTCTGTTTCTGTCGCCGTCGGAGCCTTCGCCGATCCGGATTTTCCCCCGCCTCAGGATTCCGTGTACGACTGCCGCAGACACTCGTGGGTCCAAATGCCGTCCGGAACCACGACCCACGCCAGGGACCCCGATTGACCCTTCGACGATTCCGTGTGCCGTCAGCCCGACGGGTGGTTTACGTCACCACGTCGTCGTACTGCCCTCTCGCGCGCGTTGGTTCAAAACGGCAGGATATTCCGGTCCCGCGTATAGGCCAGATAGCCCACATTGGCCGCCGCGCGCAGGCCCACGCCGGTGCGGATGGGCGCCAGCACGATGTCGTCGGCCTGCTGGTAGTTCACGCCGATGCCCGCCACGAAATAGATCGAGCCCTCAACGCCCGGAAAGCGCTGGTACATCCGCTCCGGATCGCGGAGGTTGTAGACCAGCGTGAACACCTTGGAGGCGTTGCCGCCCACGTCGAAGCCGACGGACGGCCCCTGCCAGTAAACCGTGCGGCGGTAGCCGTTCTTGAACTGCAGCGTGCCCTTGCCGTAGCGCAGGCCCACCACCACGGCGCCGCTGGCTTCCTCGCCGATCACATAGGCATTGGGACGGCCCAGATCGGCGAACACGCGCTCCACCACATTGGCCGCCGCTTCCGTCGTGATGCCGAAAAAGTCCGCGACCGCGTCGACGATTTCATGGCGGCCGTAGGTCTGCTCGCCCTCGCCCTCGTAGCGGGCGTCATACCCTTCCCGTTCCTCGGTGGTCGAGGAACAGGCGGCCATAGCCAGAGCCGCCGCCAGAACCAGGATCCCCCGGCGCAAGGCGCGCCCAGGGGTGAAATGCGAAAACGCCTCTAAGAGTCCGGCCATGTTTGCCTCTCGGTTCTTGTTTCATCTGTTCCGGCGCGGGCCCGGCCCGCTCGCCACGCCCGCACCTCATGCCCCGTCACTTCGGCATGATTATGACGCGGGCGGCCCTGCAGGTTGCGTGCCGTTCGCCCGCCCGCGCGCGATGAAGGGCGGATTCCGGTAGCCTTCGCCGCTCTTGCCGTAAGTCAGGAGTGTGCCGTCCAGCAACCGGACGCTGCCGCCCGCCGCGCGCAGCACGGCGTCGCCCGCTGCCGTGTCCCATTCCATGGTGGGCCCGTGGCGCGGGTAGATGTCGGCCTCGCCCGCCGCCAGCAGGCAGAATTTCAGCGACGAGCCGATGGACGTGGTGCCCGAAAGGCGCAGCGTTTTCAGAAAGGCGTCGGTTTCGGCCCGCCGGTGCGAGCGGCTGGCGACGGCCACCAGGCCCTCCGGCGGCGGCCGCCGTACCGCAATGGCGCGTGCGCGTTGCGGATCGAAGGCGGCGGCCCGCGCCTCACATTCGCTGAAGAAGGCGCCTGTCTGCGCCGCGCCGAAATAGAGCGCGCGGCGCGCCGGGGCGTAGACCACGCCCGCCACCGGCACACCCGCCTCGATCAGGCCGATATTGACCGTGAAGTCCGGCCGCTCGTCCACGAATTCCCTGGTGCCGTCCAGCGGGTCCACGAGCACGAAGCGGTCGCCCGTTCCCGGCACGCGGCCCGCCGCTACCGCCTCCTCGGCGATCACGGGCACGCCGGGCAGCACACGGGCGAGGCCTTCCAGAATCAGCGCCTCGCTTTCCTCGTCCGCGTCGGTGACGGGCGAGGCGTTCTCCTTCCGGCGCACCTCGGCCCCGGCCCCGAAATGGCGCAGCGTGATCTCCCCGGCGTCCAGCGCAAGGCGGCAGAGCTGTTCCAGCAAATCGCGCATCAGCGGCTTGATCCGTCGGCTGAAGGGCAAAAAGGACGGCTTACGCCATGTTAAAGTCCGGTCATTATCACCGATTCGGGGATTTCTTCCGCCGGCGTGGCGCCGTTCATCGAAAACGCACGGCCGGCGGTCCCCTGCGAATCCGGCATGAGAGGTCACAAACCCGCTTTCGTTCCGCCAGTCAAGGAGCCGCCCCGTGAACCCCACCGATACCGACATCGCCGCGCTTGTGTGTTCGCGCGTCTGTCATGACCTGATCAGCCCCGTCGGCGCCATCGCCAACGGCATGGAGGTGCTGGAGGAGGAGAGCGACGCGGAGATGCGCGAACACGCGCTGGAACTGCTGGGCGCGTCCGCCGCCCAGGCCGGCGCCCGGCTGCAATTCGCGCGCCTCGCCTTCGGCGCCGCGGGCGGCATCGGGGCGGAAATTTCGCTCGAGGATGCAGGCGAGGCGGCGCGGCGGTTGTTCCGGTTTCTGAAGGCCGATCTCGACTGGCGGGCGGAGCGCATTGCCGTGGACCAGGATGCCGCGCGCCTGCTGCTCAATCTGGTGCACATGGCGGGCGACGCCCTGCCGCGCGGCGGCACGGTAACCGCCGACTGCCGCAAGAGTCCGGAGGGCGTCGAGATCGAGGTCACGGGTTCCGGCGGCAAGGTCTATCTGCAGCCGGAACACATGCGCCTGCTGCGGGAAGGCGGCGGCGGGGAGGCGCTCGACGCAAGGCTCATCCAGCCGTGGTTCGCCCATGCCCTCGCCGAACGCCACGGCGCCCGCATCGAGGGGGCGCAGGGGGAAGATATGCTGACCTTCCGGGTGAGGATGAGGGACGCTCACACCGTACC
>JBKHIN010000211.1:0-5748 GCA_046538635.1 Alphaproteobacteria bacterium | reverse complement strand
ATCACGCGCCGTTTCATGTCCTCCGAACCCAGAGCGACGATGGGCGGCAGGCCGATGCCGTGCACCATGAGGCTGGCATTGACGCCGCCCGCCCCCGGCCGGTTCAGCTCTTCGGACGTCACAAGGGAATGGAAAATGTCGAGCCCCTCGCTGATGCCGCCATATTCTTCCGGATAGCCCATGCGCAGCAGGCCGAATTCCGAGGCCGCCTTGAACAGCGATTTGGGCAGCCGCCCGGCCCGTTCCCATTCGTCGATATGGGGCTCGATCTCCTTCTGCACGAAGGCGCGCAGCGAGCGCCGCCATTGCTCGTGCGCTTCGGTCATGAAGGGCGAGGGCGGGCGCAGGCTGTCGAAATCCAGCGTGCGGATGCGCTTGTCCCCGGAACTGGTCATGAGGCGGTCTTTCCGAAACTGCTGCCGTGTGGGGTGGCTCCGGCAAGCCTACCGCGCGAAATGTCCGAACGAAACCGGCACCATTGGCGCAGCTCCGCCTTCCCGGCACTGACGCCACGGAAGGGGAGGTGCGCGTTCAGGAGGCGCTTTGCGTACGGACCAAGCGCAGCGCCGCTCTTATCCTCTCAGCGTACATTTCCCGTTCCTGATCACCACCGCGTCGCGTTCCTTCAGGCGGCATTGGAAGGAGACGATGTTTCCGTCCCTCCACATGTCGGTGATGATGGTCTCGCCCGGAAAGACGGGAGCGGAGAAGCGGGCGTCGAAGCCGGTAATACGCGTGTGGTCGTAGTCGCAGACGGTCTGCAGCACCGCCTTGCACGCCGTGCCGTAAGTGCACAGGCCGTGGAGAATGGGCCTCTCGAACCCGGCGGCCTTCGCGAATTCCGGGTCGGCGTGCAGCGGATTGCGGTCGCCCGAAAGCCGGTAGAGCAGCGCCTGGTCGGGCCGGGTCGCCAGTTCGCAGGACATGTCGGGGGCGCGCTCGGGCACGGGGTGGGGCTCGGGCCCGGAGCCCTGGGGCCCGCCGAAGCCGCCGTCGCCGCGCGCGAAAATCGTGGAGCCCAGCGTGCACAGCTTCTCGCCCGTCGCGGCCTCCGTGATCTCCGTCTCGGTGAGGATGAGCGCCCCCTTGTCCGCGCCCTTGTCGAACACGTCCGTCACCCGCCCCACGGCGGTGATTTCGGCGGCGGGCGGCAGGGGCTTGTGCAGGGTCAGGCGCTGCTCGCCGTGAACGATCATGATCCAGTTGAGGTCGGCGCCCTCCAGCGTGCGGGTGCCCCAGGCGATAACCGTCGCCAGCGTGGGCACGGTGCGCATGTCCGGTGTCTCGTACACATATTTCAACTCCTGCTCATGCAGCGGGTCGCGCCCGAAGCCCACGCCCAGGGCGTAGAGCATGCTCTCCCGGTCGGTATAGCGGAAGGTTTCCGGGGCCGATTTCAGGGACAGAAGATGGCTGGTATCGATGGGCATGGGCTTCTCCCTCGGACTCGTGCGCTTTGCGCACATGAAAGCCGCATGGACGCGCCCGTGCAATGCTTGCGCTGTGACCGCACGCGGAGCCCATGCTAATCTTGCTTATGCAATCAGAGGATTTTTGCCCATGCCCTACGAGTGTTTCGACGTCGAGATCGCCGGTCACATCGCGCATATCCGCCTGAAACGGCCCGACCAGCTCAATACGATGATCCGGCCGTTCTGGAACGAACTGCCCGAAATCGTGGACGACATCGACGCCAATGCAAAGGCGCGGGTGATCGTGCTCTCCTCCACGGGCAAGCATTTCACTGCCGGGATGGACCTTTCGGTGTTCACCGAAGGCGACGAGGCGATGGGCGGCGGGGACGAGGTGGAAACCGGCCGCAGGCGGCATGCGCTGCGGGATTTCACCAAGCATCTGCAGGACAGTTTCACCTCTCTGGAACGCGCGCGCATGCCCGTGCTCGCGGCCATTCAGGGCGGC
Organism: Alphaproteobacteria bacterium; assembly: GCA_046538635.1. Taxonomy (GTDB): domain Bacteria; phylum Pseudomonadota; class Alphaproteobacteria; order JAJFIK01; family JAJFIK01; genus JBKHIN01. The sequence goes on along the minus strand of JBKHIN010000211.1, from coordinate 3,828 downwards.
TGTGTGGGCGGCGGCGTGGACATGGCTTCCGCCTGCGACATCCGCTACGCCACGCGCGATGCCTTCTTCTGCATCCAGGAAATCAATATCGGCATGACGGCGGATGTGGGCACCTTCCCGCGCCTGTGCCATCTGATCCCGGACGGCTGGGTGCGCGAACTCGCCTATACCGGCCGCCGCCTGGGGGCGGAGAAGGCGCGCGAAATCGGCCTCGTCAACGAGGTCTATGACAGTCACGAGGCCATGCTCGACGCCGTGATGGCGACGGCGCGCGAAATCGCGGACAGATCGCCGCTCGCCGTGGCGGGCTCCAAGGTGATGATCAACTACGCCCGCGATCACACCGTGGCGGACGGACTCGACTACATCGCCACCTGGCAGACGGGCATGTTCCAGCCCGCCGACATGATGGAATCCTTCGCCGCCAGGACGGAAGGCCGTGCGCCGCGCTTTCAGGAACTTCAGCCCCTGCGCAGGAAAATGTAGAGCGCTTCCCCTGCCGGGGCCGCTCGGGAGTAAGGACCATGCGAGTGATAGTCTCCGCCCTCATGACCATCGCCGGTCTGATTTTTGCCGCGCAGCCGGCACCGGCCGCCGAGACCGTCTTCGGCCATGGCGACGCCCAGCTCTGCTTCGAGGGCGCGCGCTTCGGCGGCGGCGGCAAGGGCCAGGACGCGTGCGACCGGGCGCTGGAAAGCGCCACGCTGACCAAAACCGACCGGGCCGCCACGCACGTCAATCGGGGCATCATCTACAACCGGACCGGGCGTCACGATGACGCGGTCATCGATTTCAACGCCGCGCTCGAGATCGATCCGGCGCTGGGCGAGGCCTACCTCAACCGGGGCAACAGCCGCTTCTTCCAGAAACGGATGGAGGAAGCCAGGGCCGATTACAGCCGGGCCATCGAACTGAAAAGCCGTGATTTGCACGCCGCCTATTTCAACCGCGGCCTGGTGCACGAGGTTCTCGGCGATCCCGCCGCCGCGCGCGCGGATTTCGAAATGGCGCTGCGCGTCAAGCCCGATTTTCCGGCCGCCCGGGCGCGCCTCGACGAGCCGGGAGAGTGACGGCCGCGACACGGCCTTTACCCGGCTTGCGGGGCTTCGCAATTCCCGCTGGCGTCGCCATTACGCCATTGGTAGTGTCACCTTGGACTCCGCGGGGGGGACAAACCGAGGAGGCCGTAAGTTGCGTTGGAAGTGGCGAGTGAGGCGGCTTACCCCCGCCTTCTTTCAAGTCGAGTTCATGGCATGGAACGAGCGTGAGCGGAACTTCATTCCCCGCGGGCGCATGTCGTTGAACAAGCACGAATATATCGATCTGCGTCAGAAGATGACGCCGGAGGAAGTGATCGGCGACGATATTCCGGCGACCACCTACTGAGCGGCGGGCAAGAGATTGAAAGCCTGTCATCCTTGCGCCCGCGCGCCAGCGCGAGCGCGAGGATCTCTGCAGCACACTGAGAATTTACCGCCCGGTATCGCGAGATCCTCCGGCTCTGCGGGCTGCGCCCGCGGCCCGAAGGATGACAAAAAAACAGGTATTGGGGCTGATCAAAAATAATCCGGCTTCGTGAAAGCCTCGTCCGACGCCTCGATGGCCTTGAGCGTGCTCTCGTAACCGGCCTTCACGGCGGTCTCAAAGGCCTTCCAGCTTGTCACCGTCACGCCCTTCAGGTCGGGCTCGACAAGAAGGTCCACCTTGCCCTGCGACTGACGGCTCTGGGCCTCGCTGTTCACCGTTCCGGAGCGAATCAGCAGACTGACGAGTGCGGGGCCGCCCCGGAACATGGCGCCCAGCCTGCCCCAGAAGGGGAGGTCTTCCGGATGAGGACCCTCCAGCGTGAAGCGGTCGTGCCGTTCCACATCCGCGCCCATGATCGGGCCTTTGAGCATGGCGTCCATGATGTCGGCGGGAAAATTGTTGATGATCGCGCCGTCCACCAGCACCTCGCCCTCGTGGATCACCGGCGGCAGGATGCCCGGAATGGCGACGCTTGCCCGCAACGCCTGCCAGAACGGCCCCTCCCGGTGCACATATTCGCGTCCCGTGGTGAGGTTGGACGAGACGCAGAAATAATTGCGCCAGGCTTCCTCGATCCGCGCGTCGCCGAAATTGGTCTTCAGCAGGTTCGTTACCTTCCGCCCACGGACCAGGGAGATCCAGGGAAGGGTGACGTCGCTCAGCGGATTGGTGCGCACGAAGCTGTCATACATGCGCTGTTCCAGATCGTCGAGCTTCCAGCCCAGCGCGGCGCCCGCCGCCACGATGCCGCCCATGCTCGTGCCGCCCAGCCGGTCGATGATGATGCCCTTTTCCTCGAGCGCCCGCAGAACGCCCAGATGGGCGAAACCGCGCGCGCCCCCGCCCGCCATGACGAGACCGACGCCGCGCCCGGAGAGGTGGCGGGCCAGACGGCAGATGTCCGCATTCCGGCCCAGCCGCAGATTGTGATGAATGTCCGCTTCGAATCGTTCGCACCAGGGTCCCGCGCCGCGTCCCGTCGCGGCCTGCGGTGAGTGCAGCACGACCAGTTCGATCATCTGGCGCTCCCGCCGCTGGAGGATGTCGTCGACGGGTATGGCGCGCGGCGGCGTCATGCGCGCATCGCCGACGATCAGGACACGGTCGGCCTGGCGCAGGCACAGGCGGTCCCAGGGCCCGCCCCGCCCCCCGGCAAGATAGATGACATGATCGTTTTCAGTCTCCAGTTCATGAAACCAGTCGCTGTTTTGTTCCGCATGGGACTCATCCAGCAGCTTTACCGACAGGTCGAGGCGGCCGATCGCCTCCACCAGTTCGCGGGCCATGCGTCCGCCGGGAACGCCGGAAGTGGCGGGCATGATGGCGACGGTCTTGGGCGCGGAGGGCCGCCGCCCGGGGTCGCGCCGCCCGGCCATGGTTTCCTTCAGCCGGCGGACGAGCAGCCTGGCCAGATTGCGCATGACGACGGGATGGCGCTTCGCCAGCTTTTCGAACACCGGCGCTGTCAGGCGCAGGAGTTCCGTATCGCGCAGCGCCACGACGGTGGCCATGCGCGGCTCGCCCGACAGCAGGGCCAGTTCGCCGACCGTCTGTCCGGGGACGAACTGTCCGGCCATGTAGTCCTCGCCGTCCCGGCCGGGCAGGAACAGGCCCAGGCTGCCTGCCGTGACCACGTAGATGGAATTGCCCTCCTGCCCGCGCCGCATCAGTTTCCAGCCGCCGGGCAGGCTGAACCATTCGAATTCACCCAGAAGGGCCTTCATGTCGGCTGGCTTGAGCCCCTCGAACAGGGTCAGGCCGGGCAGCACGCGCAAGAGCCGTTCGGGCAGGTGCTCCAGTCCCCGCAGCGGCCCGCTCTGGCCAAGCGGAATTTCGGAGCCCGGCTGGCCGACCCGAAGGGAAATCTGGGGAAAACGGAGCATCGGCGGACCTGCGCAACGGGCCGGGAGCGGCGCTCCGGACCCCGTGACCATAAGCATTAACCTTAGTCATTCGGGCGGTCCGGCGAAACCGCCGGGGCGGGCCGTTCAGCCGCCGACGACCTTCCACAGGCTGGAGGCGGTGAAAATCGCCTCGCCGCGCACATCGAAACTGCCGCGCACGAAGGTGATCGAGCGGGTCTTGCGCACCACTTCGGCGCGGCAGAGGATCAGGTCGCCGAACCGTGCGGGTTTGAGGAAGTTGGACTGCATGCTGAGGGTCACGCAGGTGCGGCGGCCGTTGGCGTCCCACGCGCAGCCGCCCAGCACGGCGTCCGCGAAGGTCATCAGCATGCCGCCATGGGCGACGCCGTTGCCGTTGAGATGCCGCTCGTCCACGTAGAAGGCGACGGTGCGCCGC
>JBKHIN010000210.1:0-5760 GCA_046538635.1 Alphaproteobacteria bacterium | reverse complement strand
GATGTCCTCCGGCACTTGATCGCCTTTTCACAGAACGGCCATGAACATGGGGTGCACGGGCTGAACCGGCAATGAACCGGGCGTTGGGGGAAGGGACAGAAACGGCATCGGCGTGCGCTCGTCACACTGTGTGTCTGTCACACTCCGGGCCGGAGCCTCAGTGCAGAAAGATCTGGCTCCCGTCCGCTTTGCGAGTTCGCGGTTCACACGAAGACACGAAGCCTTCACGAAGGTCACCAAGGCATACGTCGTGTTCTTCGTGCCTCCTTTGTGTCTTTGTGTGAACCCGGTCGCACCGACAGGCACGGCGATGCGCATTCAGCGAAGGGACGAGGAGGCGGGACGGCTACGACGCCCGCGCCTTGAGTTCGAAGGCGGCCGCCATGAGGGCCTTGGTATAGTCTTCCTGCGGATTGTCGAAGATCACATCCGCCGGGCCCTGTTCCACGACGCGCCCGTCCTTCATCACCACCACGTGATGGCTGAGCGCGCGCACGACCTTCAGATCGTGGGAGATGAACAGATAGGCGAGGCCGTGCTTGTCCTGCAGGCGGCGCAGCAGCTCCACGATCTGCGCCTGTACGGACATATCCAGCGCGCTGGTGGGCTCGTCCAGCATGACAAAACGGGGCTTGAGCGCCATGGCGCGGGCGATGGCGATGCGCTGGCGCTGGCCGCCGGAAAATTCATGCGGATAGCGGTCCTGCGCTTCCGGAGGCAGCCCCACCTCCTCCAGCGCCTCGGAGATCAGCGCACGGCGTTCCTCCTTTTGGGGCGCCATTCCGTGCACGTCCAGCCCCTCGGCGATGATGTCGCCCACCGACATGCGCGGGCTCAACGATCCGTAAGGGTCCTGAAAGACGACCTGCAGCTCGCGGCGCAGCGGCCGCATGCGGCGGCTGTTCAGTTCCTGGAGCGAGCGGCCCTCGAAGGTAATGCCGCCCTTGCTCGACACCAGCCGCAAAAGCGCCATGCCCAGCGTCGTCTTGCCCGAGCCCGATTCGCCCACCACGCCCACGGTCTCGCCCGCGCGCACGGTGAGCGAAAGCCCGTCCACGGCCTTGACGTGGTCCACCGTGCGCTGAAGAAAACCGCGCTTGATGGGGAACCACACTTTCAGGTCGTCCGCCGCCATCACCGGCGGCGCTTCTTCCGGGAAGGCGGACGGGCGGCCCGAGGGCTCGGCGTCCAGCAGATGTTTCGTATAGTCGTGCTCCGGCGCGTCGAACACCCGCGCAATGGGCCCGCGCTCCACGATCTTCCCGTCCTTCATGACGCAGACATGGTCCGTCATCCTGCGCACGATGCCCAGGTCATGCGTGATGAGCAGCATGGCCATGCCCAGTTCCGCCTGAATGTCCTTCAGCAGTTCCAGGATCTGCGCCTGAATGGTGACGTCGAGGGCGGTGGTCGGTTCGTCCGCAATCAGAAGGTCGGGCCGGTTGGCGAGCGCGGTGGCGATCATCACCCGCTGGCGCTGGCCGCCCGAAAGCTGGTGCGGATAGGCGTCCAGCCGGCTTTCGGCGTTTTGCAGGCCCACCCGGTGCAGCAGTTCCAGCACTCGCGGGCGGGCCTCCTTCGGGGGCAGTTTCCTGTGGATCTGCAGTACTTCGCTCACCTGCTTTTCGATCGTGTGCAGGGGGTTGAGCGAGGTCATGGGCTCCTGGAAAATCATGCCCACCCGGTTGCCGCGTATGGCGAGCAGCGCGTCATCGTCCGCGCCCACCATTTCGCGCCCCAGAAAGCGGATGCTTCCGCCAGGGTGGCTGGCCGCGGGATAGGGCAGAAGCTGGGGAATGGACAGCGCGGTGGTCGATTTGCCGGAACCCGATTCGCCCACCAGCGCCAGCGTGCGGCCCTTCTCCAGGCTGAAGGAAACCCGGTCCACCACAGTGCGCCGTTCGCCGCCCGACTGGAAGGCGACCGACAGTTCGTGCACGTCGAGCAGCGGCTCGGCTGCGCTCTTTCCTCTCGCCGCGCTCATTTCGTGGGCCCTCCGGTCACGTCCGCCGTCTTGCGCGGATCGAAGGCGTCGCGCACCGCCTCGCCGATGAACACGACCAGGCTGAGGGTCACGGTCAGCGTGACGAACGCCGTAATGGCCAGCCAGGGCGCATAGAGGTTTTCCTTGCCCTGCCGCACCAGTTCGCCGATCGAGGGCGCGCCCGGCGGCAGGCCGAAGCCCAGGAAGTCGAGCGCGGTGAGAATCGTCACCCCGCCCACGAAGATGAAGGGCAAGAGCGTCACCGTCGCCACCATGGCGTTGGGCAGGATGTGCCGGAACATGATCGCCCCGTTGGAAACGCCCAGCGCGCGGGCCGCCTTCACATATTCGAAGTTCCGCCCGCGCAGGAATTCCGCGCGCACCACGCCGGAAAGCTGCACCCATGTGAACAGCGAAAGGATGGCGAGCAACAGCCAGAAGGTGGGCAGGAAGATCGCCGACAGGATCATGATGATGTAGAGCGAGGGCAGGTTGGTCCAGATTTCGATGATCCGCTGCAGCGTGAGGTCCGTCCAGCCGCCGAAATAGCCCTGTATGGCGCCCGCAGCGACGCCCACCACGCAGGATACGGACGCAAGCAGGAAGGCGAACCAGATGGAATTCTGGAAGCCGTGGATGACGCGCGCCAGCACGTCCCGGTGCTGGTCATCCGTTCCCAGAGGGTTGCTCCAGCTCGGCGGGGCGGGGGCTTCCTCCGCCTTGCTCCAGATGATGGTGTCGTAGCTGTAGGGCACGGCCGGCCAGAGCGCCCAGCCGTTCTGTTCGATTTCTTCCCGGATCGCCGGGTCCTTGTACTCGGCCTCCGTCGGCAAAAAGCCGCCGAAACGCGTCTCCGGAACGGTCTGCATCACGGGAAAGAGCAGGGAGCCATCGTACCAGACGGCGATCGGCTTGTCGTTGGCGATGAAGTCCGCGAACAGCGACAGGAACATCAGCATGCCAAGGATGATCGCCGACGCGAAGCCCCGCCGGTTGGCCCGGAAATTCTCCAGCCGCCGCGCCTGAATGGGCGTGAGGTCCATGAGCGGCCGCTCCCCGCGGCGCCAGGCGCCGAAGCGCCATTTCAGCCCCAGCCAGAACGGCTTCATGCCGCCTGCGGGCGGCGGTATGCGGCTGTCGTCCCGAATTTCCGTGGAGGTCCCGTGCGCGCTCATTCGCCTACACCTCCCGCGATTCGAAATCGATGCGCGGATCGATCCATGTGTAGAGCAGGTCCGTCAGCAGATGGACCACGATGCCGATCAGCGAAAACATGTAAATCAGCGCGAAGACGGTCGGGTAGTCCCGGTTGATGAGCGCGTTGAAGCCCAGAAGACCCATGCCGTCGAGGCTGAAAATGTGCTCGATCAGGATGCTGCCCGTGAAAAAGAGCAGCAGGAAGGAGGCCGGGAAACTGGCGATGACGATCAGCATGGCGTTCCGGAACACATGGCCGTAGAGCACCTTGCGCTCGTTCAGCCCCTTCGCCCGCGCCGTGATCACATACTGTTTCCGGATCTCGTCGAGGAACGAGTTCTTGGTCAGGAAGGTGACGGTGGCGAAGCCGGAGACCGCCAGAGACAAGACGGGCAGCACCATGTGCCAGAGATAGTCCAGTATCTGCTGATACCAGGGAAGCTCCGCCCAACCGCTCGAAACGATTCCCTTGAACGGGAATATGCTCCAGAAACTGCCCCCCGCGAACAGCACCAGCAGCAGCACGGCGAACAGGAAATTGGGAATCGCATAGCCGAGGATGATCACGCCCGACGAGGCCAGGTCGAAGCGCGAGCCCTCCCGCACCGCCTTGGCGATGCCCAGCGGAATGGCGATCAGATAGACGAGGAGCTTGGTCCACAGCGCAAGGGAAAGCGAGACCTTGGCGGCGTCCCCGATACTGTCGATGACCCGTTCGTGCTTGAAATAGCTCTCGCCGAAATCGAAGCGGACGAAGTTCCAGACCATTATTCCGAAGCGCTCGTACCACGGCTTGTCGAAGCCGAATCGCTCCTTCAGTTCCTCGATGATCTGGGGCGGGACGCCCTGGCTGCCGCGCGATAAAGATTCGTCGCCCAGTTGGCCGCCCGCCTCGCCGCCGATGCGCGAGGTGCCGGCGACATCGTCGCCGCGCAGCTTGGCGACCATGGTTTCCATAGGCCCGCCGGGCGCGAACTGAACGATGATGAACGCGATCGCCAGGATGCCGAACAGGGTAGGCACCATCAGCGCAATACGGCGCAAGATATATCCGGTCATCGCTACGGCCCGATACTGGTGACGGTGGGAATGAAGCCTTCTGTCCGCGCCCCGGCGGCGGTTCTCGCGGCTGACGGTGACCTCTTGCGGCCCTGCTGTCTCCCCGGCGCACAGCCTACACGACTGGACAGGCCTCGCAAGGCCCGGGCCAGCGCGGTTTGCGCGTCATTCGCCTGGTATGGTCCGAATACGCCCCGCGGGAAATGTGTCAGCCGGTGCTTTCCCCGTTTTCGTCTTCCGCGTCCGCGTTGCCGCTGCCCTCCGCGTCCCCGCCGCCGTCCGGCTCTGTTTGTTCGCCTTCAGGCGACTCGCCGGTTTCGGCATCGCCGTTTCCGGCCGTTTCTTCGCTTCCGTCGTCAGCGGCGGTCTCTCCGTCTTCTGCGGCTTCTTCCGTGGTGCCTTCCCCGTCGGCGGCCGCGGCGCCTCCGTCCGTCCCCGCCTCGGAGGCGTCCTCTTCTTCGGGCGCGTCTTCCTCCGTTTCTTCCGCTTCTTCTTCTTCGGGCATCGGCTCGGGCAGGGCGGGCGGCTCATCGGCCTGGGTACGCAGATAGGCCAGCAGATCGATGCGCTGCTGCTGGCGGCGCAGGCCGGCGAAATTCATGCTCGTGCCCGGCGCATAGCGGGAGGGGGCGGCGACGAAGTCGTAGACGCGCTCATAGGTCCATTCGCCCTCCATCTGGCTGAGGGCGTTGGAATAGCGGAAATCCGGTTCGGCAGCGATATCGGAACCCAGAACGCCCCACAGATTGGGGCCCGTCTTGTGGGGACCGCCCTTCTCGAACGTGTGGCACTGGAGGCATCGCCGGGCGACCTGCTCGCCCTGATCGGCGCTGGCCTGCTGCAGCAGGGCGCCGAAATCCACCTGTTTTTCCTCTTCCTCTCCGGTCTCGGCCTCGGTTTCGGGCATCTCGACCTTGTAGGCCAGATCCTCCGCCTCTTCCTCGGCCGGATAAATGATGTGGGCCGCTTCCTTCACGATAAAGAGGAAAAGGAGCGTGCCCAGAATGGCGCCCAGAATCTTGTTCCACTCAAAGGAATCCATAAGCCTCAACCCCCAGAGCCCTTTCCCGCCCGGACAGGCGCACCTTCCGAATCCGCGCCGGACCATAGCCCCCGGCGGAAGCGGAAACAACACGGGAACGCCGTTGAATACGCGGGCGGAAATTAGCCGCTGGGCGGCGGCCGGGCCAGTGGCGAAGCGTCGCGCCCGCCCGGCTTCTCCCGCTTGTCAGAACCCGGCGCGGGCGGCTATGAGAGCGGGGAAGGTGGGAGTGCATTTCATGAGCGGACAGGGAGTCCTCATCGTCATCCCGGCGCGGATGGCCGCCAGCCGGCTGCCGGGCAAGCCGCTCGCCGACATCCACGGCGAGCCCATGATCGCCCATGTCTGGCGCCGGGCGATGGAGGCCGATATCGGCCGGGTGCTGGTGGCGGCCGCCGCGGAGGAAATTGCGGAAGCCGTGCGCGCGGCGGGCGGCGCGGCGGTGCTCACCGATCCGGAATTGCCCTCGGGTTCGGCC
>JBKHIN010000209.1:0-5788 GCA_046538635.1 Alphaproteobacteria bacterium | reverse complement strand
TGATTGTCCGTCCTGAAGTCCGAACCGGGAACCGAATTATCCTGATCATACAAGATGATATCGGCAATCGATCCAGCACCTCCCCACCACTCCAGCGAATCGAGTTCTTTGAACGCGGATTCACCCTTGCGCCGGTACGTCTCGAGCCAGTTTGCAACCAGGTCCGCATGGTCATCCATTCCGTAGCGGCGTAAAAGTTTCTCCAATTCAAGGAATGTCCCGCTAACATCGGCTAACATTGTATTTGCTCCCCATATTCGAAATCGGAAGCGCAGGATTCCGTTTACGCTTCAACGCCGCCCCACCTTCCCCTCTCCCCATTTTTTCAAATCCTCCGCCGTATCAATGTCAGCCAAAGTCGCCACTTCCGCCACCCGCAGATGGCCGGGCACGCCGGCGCGGCTGTCGGCGAGGGCATGGCGCGTGGACCAGCGCACATCTTCCAGAAACCCGGGCACGGGACGGCGGCGCGCCATTCCCACCAGCCAGTAGCCGCCGTCCTCGCCCGGGCCGAACACCACATCGGCAGAACCCAGCGCCCGGAACGCCTCCCATATATGGGCGGGCGTTACGTCGGGAACATCGCTGCCCGCAATGACCGCGGGGCCCGGCGGCAACGCGGCGAAGGCCTTCCGCATACGGATGCCCAGATCGCCCCTTCCCTGATCCATGCGCAGCGAAACAGGCGCCCATTCGGGCGCGTCCGCGCCGTCCGGCGTTACCGCCAGGACCGTGGTCCAGCGCGGATCGGCGCTCAGCAGGCGAATGGCCCGTCCGCTCATGCGGCGGTAGAGCGCGGCCGCCCGCACTGCGCCGATACCGCGCGCCAGACGGGACTTGACCCGCCCCATGCGCGGTTCCTTCACGAACAGAACGAGCCAGCGCCGCGCCGTCATGCCCGCCTCAGCCATAAAGACGCGCCAGCACGCGCGGCGGCACGCCCAGAAAGAACAGCGAAACGAGGGCGATATTGCGCAGGGGACGGAGGATGTATCCGCCCTGCCGGTAGCGGGCGGCGTCGGTGACCGCCCTGGCATCGAGAATCCTCAGGCGCGCCTTGCCGATCCGCCGCACGATGTCCACGTCCTCCATCAACGGTACGGGCCTGTAGCCGCCCAGGCCCTCGTAAAATTTTCGCGAGATCAAGAGCCCCTGATCGCCATAGGCCAGCCCCAGGCGCCGGTTCCGCCAGGCCACAAGGCGTTCCATGCGCCGGGCGGCGGGAACGTCATCATCGAGGGCGAAGCGGAATGCGGCCGCGCCCCCGCCCGCGCCGGCATCCGTTTCTTCGATGAATGCCCGCGCCTCCGCCTGCCATCCTGCTTCCAGTACCGTATCGGCATGGAGAAACAGCAGCCAGCGCGCCTGGGCCGCCTGCGCCCCTTCGGCAAGCTGCACGCCCCGCCCGCGCGGAGAGGCAATAACGCACGCGCCCGCCCGTTCCGCGATTTGCACGGTGGCATCGGCGGAACCGCCATCGGCCACGATCACTTCCTCCACAAAGCCGTTGCCCGCCCCCAGCGCCTCCAGACAGGCGGGCAGGGTGCGGGCGGCGTTCAGGGCGGGAATGACGACACTCAACATGGCGCCCTTCTAGCACCCGCACGCGGCATCGCAAGATGTTCTTGTTTTGTTCGGGGTTGGGCGCTAGGCTTCACTCATGGCTGCACGGATACAGGACGCGCACGGACGCGCGCAACGAAAGGCGCCGGGGCGCGGCGCGCGCTCCAATGTTTCAGGCCGCTACGAGGCCGAGCGGCGCGAACCGTTCGACGACGGATGGCGCGACGAGGAGCCGCTGAAACCGGCGAGCGAGACGGTGGTCTCGCGCGACGCCTCGCGCACCGTTATCGCCCGCAACACCTCGCCCGACCTGGGTTTCGACCGGTCGGTCAACCCCTACCGGGGCTGCGAGCACGGCTGCAGCTATTGCTATGCGCGCCCCACCCATGCCTGGCTGGGGCTTTCGCCAGGACTCGACTTCGAAACGCGCATCCTCGCCAAGCCGGAGGCGGCGGCGCTTCTGGAAAAGGAACTGCGCAAGCCCGGCTACCGGCCCAAGCCGCTGGCGCTGGGCACCAATACCGATCCCTACCAGCCGGTGGAGCGGCGCATGGGCATCACCCGCGCCATTCTGGAGGTGCTGGCCGCCCATGAACATCCGCTGACCATCGTCACCAAGTCGGCGCTGGTGACGCGCGATATCGACATTCTGGCGCCCATGGCGGAAAAGCGCCTCGCCCGCGTCGCCATTTCCGTCACCACGCTCGACCGCAGGCTGGCCCGGGCGATGGAGCCGCGCGCGGCGGCGCCCGGACGCCGCATGGAAACCATCGCGGCCCTGAGCAGCGCGGGCATCCCGGTTTCGGTGATGGTGGCGCCCGTCATTCCGGGCCTGAACGATCACGAGATCGAGGCCATCCTGGAAGAAGCGGCGCGGGCGGGCGCAAAGAACGCCGCCCATGTTCTGCTGCGCCTCCCCCTCGAACTGAAAACGCTCTTCCGGGAATGGCTGGAGGCGGAAGTTCCCGGACGCGCGGGGCGGGTGATGTCGCTGGTGCGCCAGACGCGGGGCGGCAGGGACTATGACCCGGACTGGCGCGCCCGCCAGACGGGCACGGGACCGGTCGCGGAGCTCATCGGCGCGCGCGTACAAAAGGCCGTGCGCCGGCTGAGCCTCGACAGGGAGCTGCCGCCCCTCGACATCGGCCGCTTTCATCTTCCGCCGCGGCCGGGAGACCAGCTCGACCTGTTTCGGGAAACCGCCTGACATCCGCATACAGATCAATCGGCGCAGAGGAAGCCTGGGCCGCCGGGCCGATCGCCGCAACTGTTCCGGACATTGCAACTTTCAGTAAGGACACGCACACTGTGCGCCGTTGACTTGCACCCGCCGTTACCACTTAATGGGGGGAACGCAAACCTGCCCGGCTGGCTCATCACCGGCGCATCCGCCGCCCGGGCACCCGGAATATCGTGGCTGTTCAAGATCGTGACACTTCAAGGAACGAATTCGTTCGCTCTCGTCCCCCAGGCGGACAAGGATTGCCCGGACGATCCGGATTTCAGTATCGAGGCGGCGCTGGGCCGCTCCCGCATCGCCGGGATCGACGAAGCCGGAAGGGGACCGTGGGCCGGTCCCGTCGTCGCTGCGGCGGTGGTCTTCCGCGCCGGGAACTGCCCCCAAGGCCTGAACGATTCCAAGCTGCTTACAGCGGAGGTGCGCAGCCATCTGTATGATGAGATTGCGGCCTGTGCCGATGTGGGCATCGGCATGGCGGACGAAGAGGAAATCGCCCGCAACAATCTTCTGGGCGCGACCTTTCACGCCATGCAGCGGGCGCTGGCCGCGCTCCGGCGGCCGCCCCATGCGGCCATCGTGGACGGTCCGCACGCGCCCGCCCTGCCCTGTCATGCGCATGCGGTGGTCAAGGGCGACCGCCGTTCGCTTTCCATTGCCGCCGCCTCCATCGTGGCCAAGGTCACCCGCGACCGGCTGATGGTGGAACTGGCCGGGAAATTTCCCGGCTATGGCTGGGAGCGCAACAAGGGCTACGGCTCTCCGGAGCACGCCGAGGGCATCGCCCGGCTGGGCGTGTCCCCCCATCACCGGCTCTCCTTCAAGCCGGTGCAGGCGCTGTTGTCTCAAAACGGGACGCGCACCCTGTTTGATTGAAGCACTCCGGCGATTTTCCCGTCCCGGCCCTTGACCCCGGACTCCGCTTGACTCACGATCCGTACCCTTATCAAGCGGGGCAGCGTCATGGAATCTGTGAACGTACGGGCGAGGCGGAACAAAAAGAGTCCGGACACCGCCGATCTGCCGCTCGACCGTATCCTGAAGGGGGATTGCGCGGCGGCGATGGCGCGCCTGCCCGAAGCCAGCGTCGATCTCGTCTTCGCCGATCCGCCCTACAATCTCCAGCTCGAGGGCGATCTGAGACGGCCCAATAACAGCCGGGTCGCGGGCGTCGAGGACGCGTGGGACAAGTTTTCAGGGTTTCCCGCCTATGACGAATTTACGCGCAACTGGCTCAAGGCGGCACGGCGGGTGCTGAAACCGGACGGCACGCTGTGGGTCATCGGCAGCTATCACAACATCTTCAGGGTGGGCGCCGCGCTTCAGGATCTGGGCTTCTGGATTCTGAACGATATTGTCTGGCGCAAGACCAATCCCATGCCGAACTTCCGCGGACGGCGCTTCACCAATGCCCATGAAACGCTGATCTGGGCCGCGCGCGATTCCGGCTCCAGATACACGTTCAATTACGACGCCCTGAAGACCGCCAATGACGACCTGCAGATGCGTTCCGACTGGCTGATCCCGCTGTGCACGGGGGCCGAACGCATCAGGGAACCCGGCGGTACGAAGGCGCACCCCACCCAGAAACCCGAAGCGCTGTTGCACCGCATACTGATCGCCGCCACCGGGGCGGGCGACGTGGTGCTCGATCCGTTTTTCGGCACGGGCACGACGGGCGCGGTCGCCAAACGGCTGGGACGGCGCTTCATCGGCATCGAGCGGGAGGCAGCTTACGTCGAAAAGGCGCGGCGCCGTATTGCGGCGGTCACTCCGCTTGCGGAAGATGATCTCGCGCTGATGGCCTCGCGGCGGGCGGAACCGCGGATTCCCTTCGGCATGGTGGTGGAACGCGGCCTCATCCGGCCGGGCGACAAGCTGTTCGGTCCGCGCGAGCCCTTCGCCGCCCGGGTGCGCGCCGACGGCAGCCTGGTCTGCGGGGACGCCACCGGTTCCATCCACAAGATCGCCGCCCATGTGCAGGGGCTCGATGCCTGCAACGGCTGGACCTTCTGGCATTACAACGCCAGCGGACAAAAGCGCGTGGTCATCGACGTGCTGCGCCAGAAACTGCGCGCCGAACTTGCCGGCGCTACGGGTTGACGGTTTGCCCGTACGCCGCGCCGCTGACCCTTCGCGGTTCACACAAAGTTTTCACCGGCTGACACCGGCCGCGAGGGATGAAAAGGGCCTCACGCGAAGGCGCGAGGGCGCAAAGCTGCCTTCCCTAGATCGCGCCTTCTTCGCGTCTTTGTGCCTTCGCGCGACCCATTTTCTTTTCAGGCACGAAGGAGCACCGTTATTTCCCCGCCTCCAGCACATGACGAACCACCTTCTTCATCACCGTCGGCAAAGCGTAGTTGTCGAATTCGTCCGGGTGCGCCCAGATGCCCTCGGGATTGGCCCGGACGCGCAACTGCGCCGTCATCACGGACAGCCGGAGGTGGAAATGGGTGAAGGTATGGCGCACCTCTCCTTCCAGCGGCGACCAGCGGGCGCGGGCGGGCGCGTGACGGCGCGCCTCGGCCGCATCAGGGGCGTCTTCCACCCACGGCGTACCGGGCACTTCCATCATGCCGCCCAGCAGCCCCTCCTCCGGGCGGCGGCGCAGCAGCACCGCCCCGTCGGCGCGGCGCAGCCAGAAGGCCGTGCCGTGACGAACGGGTTTGGCGGCCTTGCGCTGCCGGCGGGGCAGATCCTTCTCGATTCCGCGTGCCCGCGCCTCGCAGGAAATCGACAAGGGGCACATGCCGCAAAGCGGCGCACGGGGCTTGCACACGGTCGCCCCCAGATCCATCAGCGCCTGCGCGAAATCACCGCTCCGGTACTCGGGCACCAGACGTTCCGCACGGGTCCGCAATTCCGGCTTGGCGGCGGGCAGCGGCGCCGTCACCGCGAACAGGCGGGCCATCACCCGCTCCACATTGCCGTCCACGGCCGCGGCCCGGCGGCCGAGCTCGTCCAGGTGCTCCAGACCGTCGATGCGGC
>JBKHIN010000208.1:0-5837 GCA_046538635.1 Alphaproteobacteria bacterium | reverse complement strand
GCTGAAGGCGGCGGCGAAATCGCCTGTGCGCGCCACCCTCAAGCCCGCGCAGCCGAAGCTCTCAGCATAAGCGGCGAAATCCGGATTGACCAGATCGGTGCCCGAAACGCGGCCCGGATAGCGCTTTTCCTGGTGCATGCGGATGGTGCCCAGCGAGCGGTTGTTCACCACCAGAAAGATCACGTTCAAGCCGTACTGGCGCGCGGTGGCCAGTTCCTGTCCGCTCATCAGGAAACAGCCGTCGCCCGCCACGCAGACCACCGTGCGCTCCGGAAACGCGGCCTTGGCCGCCAGCGCCGCGGGCACGCCATAGCCCATCGCGCCGCTGACCGGACCCGCCAAGGTGGCGAAACGCCGGTGCCAATAGAACCGGTGCAGCCAGGCGGCGTAGTTGCCCGCGCCGTTGGTGATAATCGCGTCTTCCGGCAGGCGTTCGGCCAGCAGGGAAAAAACACGCGAGAGGTTCACGCCACGGCCGCTGATGTCCACGGGCCGCCGGAATGCCTCGTAGTCGGCGCGGGCCCCTTGCACCCATTCCCGCCGCGCCGGGCCGCCGCCTTCCACCTCCAGCGCGGCGAGGGCGGCAGCCATCTCCGGCATGGTGGCGTTGATCATCTGATGTGCGGCATAGACGCGGCCCAGTTCCTCCATGCCCGGATGAATATGCACCAGCGTCTTTTCCGGCCGGGGAATGGAAAAAAGCGTATAACCCTGGCTGGGATTTTCCCCCAGCCTGGCGCCCATCGCCAGCACCACGTCGGCTTCCTTCAGCCTGGCGGCGAGGCGGGGATTGATGCTCAGGCCCACATCGCCCGCATAATTCGGGTGCTGATTGTCGAACAGATGCTTGCGCCGGAAGGAGGTGGTGACCGGCAGGTTGGCCCGCTCTGCAAAGGCCTGAAAATCCGCGCACGCAGCTTCCGTCCAGCCGCCCCCGCCCAGTATGGCGACGGGGCGTTCGGCCCCATCAAGGCGCTCCCGCAGTTCCGCCAGCGCCGCTTCGGGCGGAGCGATGCCGATCCGTTGACAGCGCGGCGCCTCGGGCGCGGAGACGACGTCGCGCAGCATGTCCTCGGGCAGTTCGAGGACCACCGGCCCGGGCCGTCCGTTCACGGCCGTATGGAAGGCGCGGGAGACATATTCCGGCAGCCGGGCGGCGTCGTCCACGCGCGCCACCCATTTGGCAAGGCCGGAAAACATCGACTCGTAATCGACTTCCTGGAAGGCCTCGCGGTGCCGGCAATCCCGGGCCACCTGCCCGATGAACAGGATCATGGGCGAGGAATCCTGAAACGCCGTATGCACGCCTATACTGGCATGGGTGGCGCCGGGCCCCCTTGTCACGAAGGCGATGCCGGGCTCTCCCGTGAGCTTGCCCGTGGCCTCGGCCATATTGGCGGCGGCGGCCTCGTGCCGGCAGGTGATCAGCCCGATCCGCTCCCGCACATCGTAGAGTGCATCGAGCACGGGCAGATAGCTCTCTCCCGGCACGCAGAAAGCGCGCCGCACGCCGTTGGCGAGCAGAGCCTGCACGAGATGCTCCGCGCCGCTCCGCTCCGTTCCGTTCATGGGGACATCTCCCTGAGGCGGCAAGCCGTCACGCCGCCATTCCGCGTCCGGATGTTCCCGCCCCCTGCCGGGAGGCTTGCGCAAAGGCCCGGCCGAAGCGGTTTGCGAGGAAATCATCGAGGGCGATTTCCTCCTGCTTCACAAAGCCCTTATCCCGAATGACGCCGTCCTTCAACATATCCAGCACGGCGGCCACGCCCGCTGACGTGGTGATCTGGATGCCGCCCTGCCAGACGCCGTTTTCCTGACGCGCATAGACCTTGTTGGCGTAGGTCTCCTGCATCAGCCGGCCGTCGCGCGTGCCGGTGGCGGTGGCGAAGATCACGATCACGTCCTGCATGGTGGCGGGCACGGCGTGCTCCAGCACCTCGCGCAGCAGTTCGCGGCGGGAGCCCAGGCGCAGATCCTGAATCAGGCCCTTCATGAAATCGCGGTGGCCCGGATAGCGGATGGAGCGGTAGTTGAGCTGGCGCACCCGGCCCTCCAGCGTGTCGCACAGCGTGCCCAGTCCGCCGGAGGTGTTGAACGCCTCGTAGGTGATGCCGTCGAGGGCGAACCGTTCGATTTCCTCAAGCGGCGGCACGGCCACCCGTTTTCCGTCCACGATGGCCTCGCAGGGCTCGCAATATTCGTTGATGACGCCCTCCGTGCTCCAGGTGAGGTTATAGCTGAGGGCGTTGGAGGGATATTGCGGCAGGGCGCCGACGCGCAGGTGCAGGCTGTCGAGGCTGTCGAACCGCTTCGCCAGATCGTAACCGACTATGGAAATGAACCCCGGCGCCAGCCCGCACTGGGGGATGAAGGCCCGGTCCGCGCCTTCGGCCAGGGCCTTCACATGTCTGGTGGAGGCCACGTCCTCGGTCAGGTCCAGGTAGTGGATTCCGGCAATGCGCGCGGCGTCGGCGATGCTGGTGGTGAGATCGAAGGGCGCGGCGCTGATGACCGCGAAATGTCCGGCCATGGCTTCCGCCAGCGCGCGGCTGTCGCCGGCATCGACGGCCTGCTTGCCGAGATCCGGCGCGCCGGCGACCCGGTCGAGCGCCTCCTGGCGGGAATCGACAAGGGTAATCGCGTAGTCGCCGCTCGACAGCAACAGGCGGGCGACGGCCTCTCCGATCTTGCCCGCGCCGACAATCATGACCTGTTTCATTTCTCCTCCTCCCGGGAATGCTCCGTTATGGGTACAGCATGCCTGCGGGACGTGGCGAATTGCAGCGACGCTTCGCGCGAATTTCCCGTCAGGATTTGCCATTCCGACGACTTTTTCGGCAAATTGGCGGAATTCGCTGCCAAGGCATGGAGCACGAAATGGCGCTTACGGCGCAGGACCGGACATTGGTCGCCCTGCTTACGCGCAATGCCCGGGAGAGCACGGCCGCGCTGGCGCGCAAGCTGGGCGTCGCCCGCTCCACGGTGCAGGCGCGCATCGCCCGGCTGGAGGCGGCGGGCGTGATCGCCGGATACACCGTGCGGCTGGGCGGGGAATACCGGCGCGGGCTGATCCGGGCCCATGTGCTCATCACGCTCGATCCCAAGCGGGCCGGGGAGGCCGAAGCCGCCCTGAAGCGCATGCCCGAATTTACCGCGCTTTATTCGGTCAGCGGCGCGCATGACCTGATCGCCGTCGCCGCCGCTGAAACCACGGAGGACATGGACGCCCTGCTCGACCGGATCCGGAAGCTGGGCGGCGTTACCGCCACCAATTCTTCGATCCTGCTTTCGGCGAAACTGGAGCGATGACGGGCCGAGGCGGTAAGCGCAGGCGGTGCGGGGGCGCCGGCCGCCCATGTAAAGGCGCTTTAACTTCGCCCGCATCAATTGCAGTGACGCGCGCTTTTTGCCAAATTCCCGAAGGCAGGACGAATTCCGGGGTGGTTTCGGGAGGATTCATTTAATGTCGGTTTTTGTACGCGTGCTCTGTGCTACGGGCCTGCTTTTCGCCATGACGGCGAAAGCCTGGGCCTATGGCGGACCGGGCGCCGCCATCACGCTGATCGGCTCGCTGGTGGGCGTGGGGCTGGCGATTTTCGCCTCACTTTTCTACGTCATCGCCTGGCCCCTGCGGCGGATGCTGAAAAAGCGCAAGGCCAACGGCGAACCGGCGGACGGCGAGGCGGCCGAACCGGCCGCAGCGGTGACCGCCGGACGGACGGCAGCGGATTCTGCCGACGCCGCCGTCAGCGAGACGGAAACCGCGGCGCCGCGAACGCAAGGGCACTAGCCGCCCGCAGGGGGAGTTCAGCCGTGGGCCTGCTCGATCTTCCGGCGCCCGTTTTCGCATGGACGGACGGTGTTCTGTCCGGGACGCTGCCTCCGCTCGCCCGCCTGGCGCTGTGGGCCCTCTTGATTTCGGCCCTTTCGATGGCGCTCTACGCCCTGCTCTCCCCCCAGGCGGAGCTGAAACGGCTCAAAACGGAAATGCGCGCGGCGCGCCGGGCGCTGCACGACCATGACGGCGATTTCGACGGCGTGAAGACGCTGGCCGCGCGCAGCGTGGGCCTGTCGCTGCGCCATCTGCGTCTGGTCGCCCCGGCCGCGCTCATCGCCTGCATTCCGGTGATCATGCTCATTGTCTGGCTGGCGAAGGCCTACGGCCCGGCGATGACGGACTCCGGCCTGCCTCTGGACATGAGGGTCACGGGCGGAGACGCGAAGCTGCGCGTGGTCACGCCCGGGCGAGAGCCGGACGGTGCGGGTTCCGGCGCGCTTCTTGCGGTCTTCGGTGCAGACGGCACGTTCATCGCCCAGGCGCCATTGAGCCCGCGGCTCACCCGGCTGGAAAAGCGCCGCTGGTGGCACTGGCTCGCGGGCAGCCCGGCCGGTTACCTGCCGCCGGACGCGCCCATCGATTCCGTGCAGGTGCACTGGCCCCGCTATGAGACCCACGCCATCGGTCCGGCCTGGCTGCGGGGCTGGGAAACGCCCTTTCTGGCGCTCGCCGTGGTCTTCACGCTGACCATCCAGGCCGTCTTCCGGATCGAGTGATGGCCGGAGGAAAACGCCTCGCAGACAATGATGTCCCCGTCCCCCTGTGGGTGCGCGCCATCGGCGGCCATGTTGCCCGCCATCCGGGGTTCTGGCGGCGGCTCGCCAATCTTGAAACGCGGGTTCTGGCCGACGAACTGGCGGAGGTCGCCATCGACCGGCCGGTCTATGTGTGCGGCCTGGCCCGTTCGGGCACCACGATCCTGCTCGAAACCCTCTCGCGCCACAGCCGGACCGCAAGCCACTGCTACGGCGATTACCCGTTCACCTTCACGCCCTTCTGGTGGAACTGGCTGCTGGCGCGCATGCCGCAGGAAAAAACGGCGCCGCAGGAGCGCATCCACAAGGACGGTATTCTGGTGACGGCGGAAAGCCCCGAGGCGCTGGAGGAGAGCCTGTGGATGGCGTTCTTTCCTCACCTCCATGATCCGCACGCGGATAACCGGTTGACGGAAGACACGGAAAACCCGGTTTTCGAAAGGTTCTATCGCGCCCACATACGCAAGCTGCTGCTGGCCCGCGGGCGCAGCCGCTATCTCGCCAAGGGCAACTATAACCTCACCCGCATTCCCTGGCTGCTCAAACTGTTTCCCGACGCGCGCTTCGTGGTGCCCGTGCGCGACCCGGTCTGGCACATCGCGTCGCTGATGAAGCAGCACCGGCTGTTCTGCGACGCCGAACGGAAAACGCCCGCCCTGCTCGACCACATGCGCCGGGTGGGCCATTTCGAGTTCGGGCTCGACTGGCGGCCCGTCAATCCCGGCGATACGGCCGGAATGCAGCGGGTTCTCGATTTGTGGAACTCGGGCCAGGAGGTTCGCGGCTGGGCGGCCTATTGGGCGCTCATCCACCGCTATGTGGCGGCTGTGGCAGAGGTCATTCCAGCCGTGCATCTGGTCCGCTATGAGGATCTGTGCACCCGGCCGAACGAATGCGTCGCCGCGATGCTCAAACATTGCGGGCTGGAAGCCGAAACGGCGGTGATGGATTTTGCCGGCACGCTGCATGCGCCCGGCTATTACCGGCCGGAATTTTCAGCCACGGACCTGGCGGTGATCGCGGAGGAGACGGAGGAGATCGCCGGACGTTTGGGCGTGGCCGTGGAGGCGGTCGCGGCCGTGGATTGAGGGCCGCGCGACGCGGGGAACAGTCTTACGCCGCACCAACCCAAGCCCCTCTCGGGGTCTGAACCGCCCCCCAACTCACACCGCAGCCCTACAGATACTTACACTTGTCGGCGACGCGGCTGATCGCCTTGGCCGAGCCCTTCAGGGAAAAGGTCA
>JBKHIN010000207.1:0-5837 GCA_046538635.1 Alphaproteobacteria bacterium | reverse complement strand
CCTGGGTCCCTGCTTTCGCAGGGATGAGCGGAAAATCAAGGATCCAGACAAACTTTCGATACGCTACCGGCAATTTTTCCATATGCGATAGTCTTGCCCCGCCGGGAAAAGCCTCGACCGGATGCATGCTTGACATGCCCGTCACGGTCGACACGATAGTTTTTCTGTCTTTCGGGTTTATGTTTGAAATGACTTGGTCGAGACGGCGGATATTGCAACTTGGGGGAGGCGCCGCTGCCGCTGCGGCAGCGGTGCCGGCGGTCCGGCATGTCGCATGGGGAGGCAGGGATTTCACCCGGCCGGGCTACACGAACGATCCGCCCGAGCCGCCCGAGGGGCGCACATACTGGCAGAACTGGTCGGGCCTCCAGCGCGCCACGCCGTCCGATATCCTGTTCCCCGGAAACGAAGAAGAACTGGCGGACATCATGAAAACGGCGGCTGCGCCCGTTCGTCCCGTGGGAAGCGGCCATTCCTTTACCGGGCTGGCGCCCAGCCGGGGGCTGATGGTCGACGTCACCGGCATGTACGGCCTGCTGAACTATGACGCCGCGACGGGACATGCCGTTTTCGGCGCCGGTACGCATCTGACGAGTGCAAGCGAAGCGCTGGCCTCGCACGGACGGGCCTTTCCCAACCTTCCGGACGTGGATGTGCAGACGCTGGCCGGATCGTTCGCCACCGGCACGCATGGTACGGGACGCACACTGACGGCCCTGCATGACTATATCGAGGCGTTCCGGCTGGTGACCGCGCGCGGAGAGGTGATCGATGTCACCCGCTCCGGAAATCCCGAACTGTTCGAGGCGGGCAAGGTATCGCTGGGCGCGCTCGGGATCGTCACCCGGATAACGGTGCGAACCGTGGAGGCGTTCAAACTCCGCCGCATCGTCAGGGTGGAGACGATCGGCGATGTGCTGGAAAAGGCCGATGAACTGAGCCGGGCGCATCGCCATTTCGAGTTCTACTGGTTCCCGCATACGGGATATGCCGCCACCATCACCCATGACCTTCACGAGGGGCCGGCATCCGGAACGCGCGCCGGGGCGGATGACTCCACGCTGCAGGAGCTGAAGACCCTGAGAGACGAGTTCGGCTGGTGGCCGTGGCTGCGGCGGAAGATCATTGCAGGAACCATTCCGAAAGGCGTGGTCGAGGATGTCAGCGATGACTCGCGGAAGCTGCTGTCCACGACGCGCCCGACCCGGTTCAACGAGATGGAATATCACCTGCCCCTGGAAACCGGCCTTGCCGCCCTGCGCGAGATCATGCGCAGGATGGAGACGCGCCGGGACGTCTTTTTTCCGGTGGAAGTGCGCTTTACGGCGGGAGACGGCGCCTGGCTCAGCCCCTTTCAGCACGGCCCGAGAATTTCGATTGCGACCCATACGGCGGTTGACGAACGCTATGAGTACCTGTTTTCGGACTATGAGCCCGTCCATCTGGAACATGGCGGGCGGCCGCATTGGGGCAAGCTTCATTCCCTGGGCCGGGACAGGCTTGAAGATCTGTATCCGGACTACGGGCGGTTCCTGGAACTCCGCCGCGAACTGGACCCCGAAGGAAAGCTCCTGAATCCGCATCTCACCAAATTGTTCGGGATTGAATACGATGCCTAAGCTCTCGCGCCGCACCCTTTTGGCCGGAGGCGCCGCCATCTCGGCGGCCGGGCTGGCGGTTGCCGGCAGGCCCGGCGATGAGAGCGGCCCCCGGGACGCTTATTTTCTCCAAATGCAGGCGGCCCTGAGGAAAGCCGGGATTGCAACGCCGGCGCTGGTGATCGACCGGACACGGATGAATGCCAATATCGACCTCCTGAAGCGGCATTTGCCCGAGGGGATGGGCTATCGCATCGTGGTGAAATCCCTGCCCTCGCCGGACCTGATCCGGCATATAAGGCAGCGCGCAGGCACCGATCGCCTGATGACCTTCAACCTGCCCATGCTGCTATCGCTGGCCGGGTCGATGCCGGAGGCCAGCCAGCTTCTGGGCAAGCCCCTGCCCGTCGCGGCGGCGCGGCATTATTTCGAACGCCGGAAACAGGCGGACGCTGACCGCCATATCCAGTGGCTGATCGATACGCCCGAACGGCTTGCCCGGTACGCGGATCTTGCGAAGACCGTAGGGCAGAGATTGCGGCTCAATATCGAACTCGATGTCGGCCTGCACCGGGGCGGTTTCGTGCCCGGCGAGGCCCTGGGCGCGGCATTGCGGGCGATCGAGGCCTCGCCCCATGCCGAATTCTCCGGCTTCATGGGGTACGAACCGCACGTCGCGTCCGTGCCCGCCATACTGGGCTGGCGCGAGCGGGCGCTGGAAGACGCCTGGAGGATTTACCGCACTGCACTGGAGCAGGCGGCCGCAGTGTTCCCGCCGGATACCATGGCGTCCATAACGCGCAATGCCGCCGGCAGCCCGACCTATCGCTTCTATCGGAATACGGATATTGCCAATGAGATCGCGGCGGGCTCCTGCCTCGTGAAACCGTCGGATTTCGACACCGAACTCCTGGCGCAACACCGGGCCGCGAGCTTCATCGCCACAC
Organism: Alphaproteobacteria bacterium; assembly: GCA_046538635.1. Classification (GTDB taxonomy): domain Bacteria; phylum Pseudomonadota; class Alphaproteobacteria; order JAJFIK01; family JAJFIK01; genus JBKHIN01. Next base: position 3,292 of record JBKHIN010000207.1, on the reverse strand, counting down.
CGGTCATCAAGTCCCTGCCCGTAACGCGCATTCCCGGCCTTGAGCCTGCCTATGGGGCCATGCGCGCCTGGGACCCGAATGCCCGCAAGACGGTGTTCATCTATGGCGGCAACTGGCTCGCCGATCCGGTCGATCCGCCGGGCCTGAGGCACAATGACATTTTCGGAAGATCCTCGAACCAGGAAATGCTCAACGGCGGAGACCGCCTGGACATCGAGCCCGGCGACTTCGTCTTTCTGAGGCCGCACCAGAGCGAGGCCGTCTTCCTGCAATTCGGCGACATCGCGGTCTATGACGAGGGCGAGATCAAGGAATTCTGGCCCGTGTTCGAAATGTAGGCCGCCGGCGGAGGAGGACACCCTTGAAAGCTTTCGAACCACCTGCCGATCGCCAGGTCTTCACGCTGTCCTTCGTTCCCGTCGAAGCCGATTTCGATGAGAACGGCCATGTCAACAATGTGGTCTATCTGGGCTGGGTGCAGGATATCGCGACGGCTCACTGGCGTTCGCGCGTCCCGGCCGGCGAGCAGAACCGCTGGGCCTGGGTGGTGCTGCGCCACGAAATCGACTACCGCCGCCCGCTGGTTCCCGGCGAGACCGCGGCCGGGCGCACCTGGGTCGGCCAACGGCGCGGCCCCCGGTTCGACCGCTTTGTCCGCATCGACGGCCCCGACGGCAGAATGTGTGCCCAGGCCCATTCCGACTGGGTGCTGGTGGACGCCGCCAGCAGAAGCCCGGTCCGGGTGCCGGAGTGGATGGAGACCATGTTCGGCGATCCGTTAGCGGATTGATCCCCGCCCCGCGCGCCCGGCCGGCGCGCGTCGTTGAATGTGACCGGACATTCCTGCGCGCTTCATCACTCGTAGAAGGCCAGCCTCGCCAGTCCGTGCTGGAAACCGACCAGCACACGGTAGTCCGTTTCACTGCCGGCGAAGCCTACGGCGCCCCCGGCCGTCAGTACGGTGAGCGGCGTGAGTTGGTAACGGACGCCGGCTTCGACCAGATTGTTCTCCCTCCCCTCGCGCAGTTCCTCCGAGCGCACCACATCGGCGATGAATATGGTCTGGGCCTGAACCGCGACGCTGTATCCCAGCCCGATTTCGTAACGGTCTTCGCGTTCGTTCCCGGCTGCGTCGTAGGCATGAATCCAGCCGCCGTTGAAATGGATGCGCTGGTGGACCCTGCTCGGCATGGTCTTGGTGAGAATGAATTTTACCTCGGTCTGCCAGGGTTCGTCGCCCTGCCCCCAGGGCGCCACCACTTCGCCGCCCAGGGTGAAGGCGGGGACCGTCACGGTTTCCTGGTTGAAGTTATAGAAACCGGCCAGGCTGACATCGCCGCTGTCGGCATCGTCCGTATCGCCCGCCCGGTAGGGCACGGTGATTTCCGCCTGGAAGTTGCGGAACGGGCCGAACTCCAGACGTGGCGCGACGACGAAGCGGCCTTCGCCCTCTTCATTCTCCTCCCAGCGGAAGCTCGACTGGATTTCGCGGCCCCGGTAGGGAACGAGATAGGCGTCCACCACCGTGGTGGGCAGCAATTCCTCCAAATTCTGATGATCCGGCGCCCATGCCGGGCCGTGCGCCAGGGCGGCGAGGAGGGCGCCTGCGGCCGGAGCTGTGACGGCTTTCCTTAATGTCATCAGCAATGCTTCCATCTCCGTACGGAGCGTGCTTTCGGCTCCTTTTGCCGCTCCCCTCACCGGGCCGCGGCGGCCCGGACCGGAAGCGGCGGCGCCTCGGGTTCCTCCTCCATCGGCCAGGGCGGGATGGGGGCCATGTCGCCATATTTCCTGCGCCAGCCATTGAGCATGGCGGCGACCATCAATTGCGGCGTCTCTCCGGGCGCCATCGCGGCGGGGCTGGTTTGCATTTCGGGCATGAGGGCCTTCAGCGCGTCATGGAGCGAGCCCGGAATTTCTCCCTCCTGCATGCCGGACATCATCTTCTTGCGGAACTGGGCCATCACCCGCTCGCGCTTTTCCGGGGGCATGCCTCCGGGCATCATCAGCGGCATCATTTCGCGGAACATTTCCCGCATGATGCGGTTCATCTCGCCGTCGAACCGGCGCATCCAGCCGTAATAGACGCGCGGATCCATGTCGGGCCAGGGCGTGCGGAACTTGCGGACATAGTGCTCATCCCCCGGATGATAGCTCATGGCGTCGATGAAGCGATTGATCTCCGCCTGCTTCTGTTCCAGCGTCCACCCTTCATAGGCCAGGATATCGAACGAGATGCCGTGCAGCATGTGCAGATTATCGAAGATGTTGGCGGACTGCGGGCTCATCCGGCTGTAGCGCGGCATGCTTTCGCGCGACAGCAGCATGCGTTGGGGCCGGTCATGCAGGACCTGCCGGAACATGGTCCGGTTGGTCTGGGAGACGACGAGGTCCTGCTCGGCGTCATTGCCCGAGATCATCATGGCTTCATAGATGACCGGGTGCCACCAGTGCGCCACCCAGGCGAGGTCATTGGCACGCGGATAATTGTTCCGGAAGAGCGTGAAATAGGGCTTCATCATCACGCCGGCCCGGCGCATGGTGATGTCGAGCGGCGCGATGCTGCGCGCCACGGCGGCGTTCTTTTCGATGTAGTAGCGGACGGCCCGGTCGGTAAAGGCCTTTTTCAACTCCCAGGGAATGTCCCGGTCGGAGAGGATGCTGTAGGTCTGCTCATGGTGCATATGGGTCCAGTCGATGGCCCGGTACATGCGCCAGGCAAATTGCGACGTGTAGGGACCGTAATACTCCATGAGCGGCCCGATGCGCGCCCGCTTCTGATAGAGAAAATCGAGGACATTCTCCGCGAATTTCCGGTCCGCCTCACGCGCATTGCGCATCGGCGTGAGCGAGAGGACGTCGTGCAGCCGCCCGTGATGGAAGTGAAACGCGCCGGAATAGGCTTCCGAGTTCGGGTGCCGGAGGTAGAACTCGGCGACGTATTTTCCGCCCAGCTCGAAAACGGTGTTTCGCTGCCGGATCTCGAGGGCGAAAGCGGATACGGCGCCACCAACCGTCATGAGGGCAGCGCCGAGCGCCAGAATGCGAGGCAACGCCGGAAGCCATCTTGGCATAAGGATCCTCTGGGAGGTTCGCTGATTCACAGAGACGGCGGAAGGCCGGGCAGATGACTGCGCATGTCCGGCAACGGGAACGGATTTCAGCCCCGTGCATGCCCCGGCGCGGTTGAAAAGACCGTTAACGGCATTGTCACGGGACGGGCGGCCAAGTCGGCGGCGCCGGATCGCAAGAATTCCGTAACGTGCAACGGCAGTGTGCCGCGCGGCATCAA
>JBKHIN010000042.1:0-13114 GCA_046538635.1 Alphaproteobacteria bacterium | reverse complement strand
CGCCGGGCGCGGAGACACTGGAGGAGGCGCTCCAGGCCCATATGCCGGAGGCGGGGCTTCTCTGGATCGATCGTTTCACGGACGGGCAGGCGCGCACCTGCATGCTCGGCCTCGCCGGCCTTGACGAGAACGCGCCGCTCACCATCGGCGCCTGCGACAACGGCCTGCTTTACGATTCCTCGCGGCTTCAAGCGCTGCTCGACGATCCGCAAGCCGACGTCATCGTGTGGGGCATGCGCGGCTATCCCGCCGCCCGTCTGCGCCCGGAGCAATTCGGCTGGATCGATGCCGATGAGGCGGGAAAGGTGCGGGGCGTGTCGGTGAAAACGCCGCCCGCCTCGCCCGAGACCGATCCGGTGATCACGGGCACCTTCACCTTCCGCCGAACCGGGGATTTCCGCCGCGCCGCCGAACGGCTGTTCGCGCGGGGCGGCCGGGTGAACGGCGAATACTATGTGGACAGCCTGATCGGGGACGCCGTGGCGCTGGGCCTCCACTGCCGCCTGTTCGAGGTGGATCACTATCTGGGCTGGGGCACGCCGGATGAACTGAAAACGTTCGACTACTGGCAATCCTGTTTCCATAAATGGCCGTCCCATCCCTATCGTCTGGAAGCGGATGGAAACGTGCCCGCAGGGGCGCGTGCGGGGCTGGAGCGGCGCGCGCGGGCCTTCCGCCCAGGTCGCCCGGCGGTGCGCGAACGGGCAAGCATAGCCGAATGAATGGCCAAAAGACCGCAGGGAGAGGATTATGAGCGAACCGGAACTTTCACTGGTGATCCCGTGCTATAACGAGGCACGCAATCTGTCCATGCTGGTGGACCGCTGCAGGGACACCATGCTCGACGACCGCATCGAGATCATCCTCGTGGACAATGGCTCCACGGACGACACGCAGGCCGTCCTGGACTCTCTCAGTGTAGGCAGCGGCAACATCCGCTCCGTCCGTGTGGAAAGGAACCAGGGTTACGGGCACGGTATTCTTTCGGGCCTGCGGGCGGCGCGCGCCGATATTCTCGCATGGACCCACGCCGACATGCAGACCGACCCGGCGGACGCCCTCAAGGGGCTGGCCCTGTTCAAGGAAGCGCGGGACCCGAAGAAACTGTTTGTCAAGGGGCGCCGCTACGGCCGGCCGCTTGGCGACCGTATCTTCACGGCGGGCATGAGCCTGTTCGAGTCCATCCTTTTCGCCGCGCCGTTCAGCGACATCAATGCCCAGCCTACGATGTTCCACCGGACATTCTTCAAGGCTTGGGACGATCCGCCCAAGGACTTCTCGCTCGATCTCTACGCCTACTATATGGCCCATGCCCGGAGGCTGCAGATACGGCGTTTTCCCGTGGCCTTCAGCGAACGGGTGTTGGGGCGTTCCCACTGGAACGTCGGCTGGCGCTCCAGGATGAAGTTCATCCGCCGCACGGTCAGCTACAGCCTTGAGCTGAGGCGGCGGGTGTGGGCCCGCGCCCGGCAGACGGCAGGGTAGGCCATGCACATCGTCGCCCACAGGCGCAATACCGTCGAGGAACTGCGCGCAACGCCGCGCCGTTTCGGCGTGGAGGTGGACATCCGCTCGCAGGGGCCGGATCTCGTCATCCATCACGATCCGTTTACGGAGGGCGTTTCCTTCGAGGACTGGCTGAACGCCTATGAGCATGGCCTGCTCATCCTCAACACCAAGGAGGAGGGGCTGGAAGAGCGTTTGCTGGCCTGCATGGCCGAGAAAGGACAGGAGGATTTCTTCTTCCTCGATCAGTCCTTTCCCTTCCTCATACGCACGGCCCGGGCGGGAGAACCCCGCTGCGCCGTGCGGGTTTCGGAATATGAGGCGCCGGAAACCGCGCTGGCGCTCGCCGGAATGGTGCGCTGGGTCTGGGTGGATTCCTTCACACGCTGGCCGCTGGGCGCGGCGGAAGCGGCCCGCCTGCGCCGGGCGGGCTTCAAACTGTGCGCCGTTTCGCCGGAACTGCACGGCCGCACGGCGGACGGGGAGGTGACGGACCTGCAGCGCCTGCTGGCGCGCGAGGGCATCGCACTGGATGCGGTGTGTACGAAGAAACCTGCACTGTGGGAGGCATGGCGGACGTGACGGCAGAGGAAGGCTCCGCGAGCTACCGCTCCAGCCCGCTGTTCTGGGCCGGGCTCCTGCTGCGCGTGGCCGCCGTCTGCCTGCTGGTTCCCCAAATTCAGAGCGAATGGTTCGTGCCCTTTGTGCGCGGGGCCGTGACGGATCCGGGCCTCGATCCGTGGACGCAGTATCTTGCCGCCGGCGGCGCGCCGCAGGCCTTTCCCTACGGCCCCGTCATGCTCCTGGTCTTCGTACCGCTGACCGGCGCGGGCGCCGCGCTCGATACTTTGCTGGGCACGGAGGGGTTCGCCGGTCTGGGTTTCCGCGCCACGCTCGTGATCTTCGATCTCGCCCTGCTTCTGCTTCTGGCGCGGCTGTGGCCGGAGGCGCGCGGCCGCGTGCTGTGGCTCTACTGGACCTCGCCCATCGTGCTGTTCATCACCTACTGGCACGGGCAGATCGACATTGTGCCGACGGTGTTCCTGGTCTCCGCGCTGGTGCTGCTGCGCGAGCGGGCGGTGCTCAAATCCGCCGCGGCGCTCGGCCTCAGCGTCAGCGCCAAGCTGAGCACGGCCATCGCGGCGCCCTTCATTTTCCTCTTTTTCCTGAACAACCATATTTACCGGCCGGACCTGCTCCGCTCGGCCGCCGTGTTCTCGGGCGTCTTCCTGCTCTTTCAGGGCCTCTATCTGTTTTCCCCGGGCGTCGAGCGAATGATGCTGGAAAGCCCGGAATTCGGCAAAATTTACGACATCAGGATCGGCCTGTCGGAAGGCATGAACCTCTACATCGTTCCGCTCGCCTACTTTTTGTCGCTTTATCTGGTGTTCCTCCTGCCAAGGATGAATTTCCAGCTCCTCATGTCCGTCCTGGGCGTGGGCTTCCTGATCTTTCTCCTGCTCACCCCCGCCTCGGTGGGCTGGTTTTTGTGGTTCGTGCCCTTTCTGGTGGACTACCAGGTCCGCCATCCCGAGCCGCGCCGGGCGGCGCTGATCGGCACCCTGTTCTCGGTGCTGCTGATCGCCTACAAGCTGCCCGTCGTCACCGGCGCCGTGGCCCCGTTGGCGGGCCTTGACGCCGCCGCGCCCCTGTTGGCGGGCGGGGGCGGGCCCTGGCAGCAGCAGCTTCTTTCCCTTCTGCTTTCCGTGTTCGTCGCTTCGGGCATCCTTCTGGCGGTTTCCGCCCTGCGGCGCGGGCTGAATGAGAACGACTTCTATCTGCTCGCCCGGCGGCCCGTGGGCATCGGCATCGCCGGGGACTCGGGCGCGGGCAAGGATACGCTTGCCGAGGCGCTCAGGGGCATGTTCGGCAGGCGCAATGTCGCCGAACTGCGCGGCGACGACTATCACCGCTACGAACGCGGCGCGCCCATATGGGAGGTCGTCACCCATCTCGATCCGCGTGCGAATGATCTGCACGCTTTTACGCGGGACGCGCTCACGCTTCTGCGCCGGGGCACGGTTTCGCGCCAGCGCTACGATCACGGCACCGGTCGCTTCATCCGGCCCCAGCCCATCCGCTCCAACCATACGGTCATCGTCAGCGGGCTGCATGTCTTCTTTTCCCGTCAGCTTACCGAGGCGCTGGACGTACGCGTTTTCCTGTCGCCGGACGAAGCGCTGCGCCGCCGCTTCAAGTCCGTGCGCGACGTGGCCGAACGGGGCAAGACGCCCGATCAGGTGGTCCGCTGCCTCGAAAGCCGCTGGCCCGATTCGGTGAAATACATCCAGCCCCAGGCCGCCCACGCCGATCTGGTATTCTCCCTGCAGGCCCCGGACGAGGCGCCGCCGGACTCCCGCCCCCCGTCCGCGGCACTGCGCGTGATGTGGAAGGACGCCCCTCAGTTCCAGGAGTTCCTCCGCGTCATGATCGGTGTTTGCGGCACCGGCGTGGACGTGCTCTCGGTCGGCGATTCGGCCACGGTGGAATTGCTGATCCACTGCCACGACCTGGCACCGGAGGACACGCGCGCCGCCGCCCTCTGCCTGGTGCCCCGTCTGGAGGAATTGCTCGCCCGGGACCCGGTGTGGCAGGGAGGGGCGCTGGGAGTGATGCAACTGCTCGTCCTGCTGGAAATCGTCAAGAGGGCGCAGGCCCGGCGCAGCAGAAGGGGATGAGGATGGAAGGGCAGGTTTCGGCAGGGGCGAGCATGGCGGAGGCCCCCTCGGCCATTCTGCTGGATCTGGACAACACGCTCTATCCGTACGAACCCGCGCGGCAGGCGGCGATGAAGGCGGTGCGGCGCAAGGCGGCCGGCGATCTGGGCCTCGGCGCGCGGCGCTTCGACAGGGCCTTCGCCGAGGCGCGCGCCGCCGTCAAGGCGCAGCTCGGCCCGGTCGCCGCCTCCCACAGCCGGCTGCTCTATTTTCAGCGCATGCTGGAGATGCTGGGCATGAAGAGCCAGCCCCTGATGGCGCTCGATTTCGAGCAAACCTACTGGCGGGCCTTCCTGCTCGCCATGCGCCTGCATGCCCATGCCGGCGGCTTTCTCGGCGCGGCCAGGGAACTGGGCATTCGCCTCGGCATCGTCACCGATCTGACGGCGCAGATTCAGTTCCGCAAACTGGTGCGTCTGGGGCTCGATCCTTATTTCGATACCGTCGTGACCTCGGAGGAAGCGGGCGCGAACAAGCCCGCCGCCGCCCCCTTCCTGCTGGCGCGGGAGCGGTTGCGTCTGGGTACGGAGGACCGTGTGTGGATGGTGGGCGACGACGCCGAAGCCGATCTGGCCGGGGCGAAGCGTCATCTGGGCGCGCGCACCTTCCTGTTCCGGCCGAACCCGGCGGGCGGCGGCACGCAGGATGGCGTTGACGTGACATTCCGGAATTTCGGCGAGCTGATGGGTTTGCTTACCGGCGCCGCCGGGGACACCGGCAGGGCCGCGCATCTGCTCGAACCCGGCCCGGCAGGCTGAACGCGCCCGGACAGATTTCGCGATCAGGCCGGGTTGCCGGAAGGCCGCTCCGGCATGCGTTCGGACGGCGCTTCTTCCGTTTGATCTTCGGTCCACGCCCGCCGCCGCGCTTCCAGCGTCTCTTCCTCCAGCACGATCTGATACCAGAGGACCGCGCCGGTGATGGCGGTCATCACCACGGAAACTTCCCAGGCGCCGAAGACCAGCGGCAGCAGGAACGTCTCCAGCATGGCGAGGGTGTAATAGGGATGCGCCAGCCAGCGGTAGGGCCCGGCGCGGACCAGCCGGCCGCCCGGCGGCACGATGATGCGCAGCGTCCAGTAACCGCGAAGCAGGGAAATCACCCAGTAGCGCGCGCCCTGCAGGACGGCGAACAGCCCCAGAAGCGCCCAGGCCGGCTCCGTCTCCGGCGCAACGAAGAAAAAGATCGCCGCCAGCCAGGCGAGATGGGTGACCATCACGACGGGAAAATACTCGCGCCCGGCCTCCCGCGCGCCGCGGTTGAGGAGGCGCTTCGTGTTGTGCATGGCGTAGAGGCCTTCGAGAACCCTCTGTACCAGAACGATCAGCACGATAATCTGCGCGTCACCGAGCATCGCGTTTCAGGGTTCGCTGTTGTTACGCATAAATTCTGTCCTCGGGTCCCGCCCCGCGGTCTGCGCCGCGCGTCGAGGATAACAGGGTTACTCCCTGTCACGGCCTTCCTGTGCCCGTTTCCGTTCCTCCGCCTTCGCCCGCTCCCAAAGCGAATCCATCTCGGCGAGGTCGGAGTCCTCCGGCGCGCGGCCGTGCTCGGCGAGCAGTCCCTCGATGCGGGCGAAGCGGCGCATGAATTTGGCGTTGGCGCCCTCCAGCGCCGTTTCCGGATCGATGTCCAGATGCCGCGCCAGATTGGCGAGCACGAACAGCAGGTCGCCCAGTTCCTCGGACATGTGCGCCCGGTCCGTGTCCGCCCTTACCGCATCCTTCAGTTCGTCCAGTTCCTCCGCGATCTTGTCGAAGACGTGAGACTTGTCGGGCCAGTCGAAGCCCACGCGGGCGGCGCGCTTTTGCAGCTTGGCGGCGCGCTTGAGCGCGGGCAGGGCGCGCGGCACGTCCGCCAGAACGCTTTTGCGCTCTCCCGCTTCGGCGCGCTCCTGCGCTTTCAGGTCCTCCCAGGCCTTCGTCTGTTCCTCCGCGCTGCGCACGTCCGCCTCGCCGAACACATGCGGGTGCCGGCGGACCATCTTGGCGCCGATGGCCTCGGCCACGTCGTCGAAGGTGAAATGCCCGGCTTCGGCGGCCATCTGCGCGTGATAGACCACCTGCAGCAGCAGGTCCCCCAGTTCGCCCTTCAGGCCCGCCATGTCGCCCTCGGCGATGGCGTCGGCGACTTCGTAGGCCTCCTCGATCGTATAGGGCGCGATGGTCCCGAAATCCTGCTCGATGTCCCAGGGGCACCCGGTTTCGGGGTCGCGCAGACGGCGCATGATCTCCCGCAGCGCCTCCACGGGCGGCGCGCCGGGCGCGGGATGATTCTTCGGGCGGCTGCTCATGATTTCGGCCTGTCCTTCGTGGTGCGCAGGCGGCCCGCGCCCTCCGGCCCGGTCTCCCGGGCTTCGGCCTCGGCTTCCGCTTCGGCCCGTTGATGGCGCAGCCGCTCGCGCAGCCGTTCCTGTTCCGCCTGGTCGAGCGGGAACTTCCAGCACAGAACGCCCGCGATTGCAAAGCTCAGCAGCGGCAGCAGCACGAAAATGGCCGCCAGCCCGTTCACCGCGTCCCAGGTGTTCAGTTCTCCCCCTTTCGTGGAAAACCCCACGAGCCCCAGCAGCAGGTAGGAGAGCCCCACGGCCACCGCATGGCCCATCTTGCCGGTCATGGTGAGCAGCGAGAAATAGAGCCCGGTGCGCGCCTGCCCCGTGTGCACCTCGTCATAATCGCAGACATCGGCCATCATTGCCCGCAGCAGGAAGGAGCCCGCCCCGTAGGCGACGCCATACAGGCAGTTGACCAGGATCAGCGCCCAGAAGGGCACGAAGGGCGCCAGGAAGAACACGGGCAGAATGCCGGCGGCATAAAACAGCGCGCCCGCCAGCGTGCGGTGCTTGCCGAAGCGGTAGCTCAACCGGCTCCAGACCGGAACGCCCAGAACCGCGAACAGGAAATAGAACGCCAGGATCACATTGGCCCAGACCGGCTGGCCCGCATAATAGGCGATGAAGAAGATATAGGTGGCGCCCGATATGCCGGGGGCGAGCTGGATCAGGAAATCGATGATCAGTACCCGGCGCAGCGCGCCGTTGCCCCTGAGCAGGGCCCAGGTCTCGCTCCACGGGACCTTCTGCGGCCTCGCCGTCCGGCGCTCGGGCGCGAAGGCAACCGCGAGAAAGACGGTAAGGGGCATCAGCACGATGATGAACCAGCCCATCGCCGCCAGCTTGGTCCGGTCGATGGGATTGCGCTCCAGCACCACCACGCCCTCGTCGTGGATGACCTCTTCGGCGGAGGCGGCGGCAGCCGCGGTGTCTTCGGTTTGCGCGGGCGGGGCGGCCAGGTTCTCGCCCAGTTCCAGCATGGCCGGGATCATCAGAACGGTCAGCATGCCGATGATGAAGGCGAACTCGCGCCAGCCCTGAATGCGCGAGCGTTCGTGATAATCGGGCGAAAGTTCCGCGCCCCAGGCCAGGTGCGACAGCGTCACCAGCGTGTAGCCGACATAGAGCACCAGCATCCAGAACATCAGGTAAAGCGTGCTGACGTTCTCCGGCGGCATGAACACCATCCACGCCGAAAGGGCGACCACGGGCACGGACGCCACCAGCCAGGGGCGGCGGCGGCCCCAGCGGGTTTCCACACTGTCGCTGACGATGCCCAGCACCGGATCGGTGACCACGTCCCACAGGCGCGCCACCATGAACAGCAGGCCCACCGTGGCGACGCCCAGGCCCGTGCTCTCCGCATAGAAGGCGGGCAGGTGCACCACCAGCGGCAGGCCGAGGGCGGAAATCGGAATGGAGGGGAGAACATAGGCCGCAACGGTGCGCCGCCTTATGGCAAAGGCAATCATACGTCAGACGGTTTCCCTCTTCGCGCGGCCCCTTGCGCGCCCCGGCACGTTCTCACGGGCGTCGCCGTGACGCGCAGACTATGTCACGATCGGGCGCGCACTGCCAACATGGCGGCGGGAAAGGGCGCAGACGTTGGGGAAGGTCCGTCACATATGAATTTCGACATCCTCGATCACAAATTCGCCCGAGAGTTCCGATGTCTCTCCCGCATTGTTGGTTGCCTCGGCATTGTACTCGGCACGTATATCACGCAAACGGGCATTGCTCGCCGGGAGGTCATTGCACCACTAATCTAGAGGGGTGAAAATGAAGAATATGGTTTTCCTCGGCGAAGTTCTTTGACCATCTGTCGTTGGGTCAAAAATTACATCTTCAAATTTCTTTTCGACATTTTCATATTCGAACCACTCGGAATTACGGTGACTGTTTATTTGTCACACTTACCCGCAGCATACGGAGCGGTTCGGGGGGAACCGCTCCGGGTCGATTGGTGAGGGAAGCGCCAGCCCTCATAATATCGGCTTCTTGCCCATGAAATCCTTCAGGCCGGGGAGCCGGATCTTGCCCAGGCCTTTCTTCGCTTCCTTCTCCAGCGAACGCCGCAAGTCGGCGCGGCCGTCCTGATCCGGATAGCCCTTCACCACGATGCAATCCATGCTTTGGCCGCGGGCGTCGCGGGTGCCGCGTGCGCTGCGGCGGTCCTGCGTCTGCGCGGCGCCGGCGGTCCCCTTGTAAGTGCATTCCGTCCCGCCGCGGGGGGACTGTTTGCCGTCCTTTCCGGCAGGCGCGGCGAACGCGGGCGCGGCGGCCAGGGCGGCGAGCATGAAGACCGTGGACACTGTCAATTGGGTCGACCGGGTCATTTCCTTCTCCATTGTTGAGCTGGCGGGGCCTCCCGCCGACAACCCGTATCTGGGCACGCGAGGAAAGCGGCCCATCAAAATGACCGGCACTTTTACTCAGCGTTTCAAATATCGCAGGTCCGCCCTGCGCCGGGCGCGGGTTAAGGTTTTGACATGAGTTTCCGTTCATGAAGTCAGGGTAAGGAATTCTTCGATTGCCGGGTTCGACGGCTTCCCCTGAAAGGGGGAGCACGGAAGGCCCGGCCCTCCAACGGAGGGCCCCGGCCGGACGGGGAGGGGGTCATTCCGTCCGCTTGACCCCCTGCAGGGGGAGGGAAATGGCGAGGCTCCTCGCCCCGTTGAATTCAGCCCTGCCTTTCCATCAGCATGAGGTCGATCTCCACCCTGTCCGGCCGGGTGATTACCGCCTCCGTCCCGCCCGGCAGGACCGCGAGTCCCGAATGATGCGGAAAGCCGGGCAGGGGGCGGAGCACGTCGACGGCGCCGGTTTTGAGGTTCAGCCGCGCCAGCGCCGCCTTGAGCCCCTGCGGGCGGACGACCATCACGACACTGTCGCCCGTGACCTGCCAGTTGTTCCAGTCGAGCGGCAGCAGGCGTTCCGTGATCAGACTTTCCCGGCGCGCGCCGCCCTCCATGTCGAGCGCGAACAGCCCCGGCGCATTGCGCTTGACGAACAACAACCGATCGCCCGCGTCCAGCGCGCGGAAGCCGCCCCCGGCCGTTACCTGGCGCAGCGAACCGTTCTCCAGCGTCAGTTGCCAGATTTCCCAGCGCCCCGTCCGTCTGGAGCCGAAGAACACCTGTTTCCCGTCCTGCGACCAGGCGGGCGCCCGGTCGGCGCCCGGATGTTCCGTCAGCCGCCGGACGTCCCCGGAACCGGCGTCCACGGCGTAAATGTCGAAATTGCCGTTCACCGGCACCGCGGCCAGCAGGGTCTTTCCGTCCGGCGACCAGGCGGGCGAATTGGTATAGGGCCCGCCGAAGGAGGTCAGCTTGCGCGCATTGCCGCCGTCCGTATCCGCCACCCACAATTCGGGCGTACCCGAACGGTCGGACACGAAGGCCAGCCGCGTGCCGTCCGGCGACAGGGCCGGGTGCCAGTCCCAGCCGGAGGTGCGGCTGAGCGCGCGCGCCTCTCCCGCGCCAGTCAGGGGCAACGCCAGAAGCCGGGACGATCCCGATACGGACTCATAGAGCAGCCGCCTGCCGTCCCGGGAGACGGCCACCGAGTCGGCATGGACGTCGCCCGCCGTCACCGGAAGGGGCGCGCCGCCCGCCCGCGATATCTGCCAGAGGCCGAAAACGCCGCCGCGGTTGGAGGAGAAGTAGAGGTTCTTCCCCTCAGCGCCCCACGCGATCCCATGCACCTTCAAACCGTCCTTGGTCAGGCGGCGCGCCTTGCCGCCCGAAGCGCGCGCGAGATAGACGTCCGTAACGCCCAGCGCCCGCGTGCGGGCCACCGCCAGTTCCCGTCCGTCCGGCGACACCGCCACCATGTGATCGCCCCAGATGTCCGTAGGCGGAAAGGTCACCTGCCGGACGCCTTCGTCCTCCATGTTCAGCGCGTGCACGGCCAGCGGGCCGTCTTCGCCCACCCGGTCCGTAAAATAGAGCCGCCGGGAATCGGGCGACCAGGAGAGCAGCACGTCGCCGTCCGCCGCGCACGGGCGCAGCGCCCGTTCCGCGCCGCCGCCCGCCGGGACCGTCATGATGCGGCAGCCCTCCGTCCCGATACGGACAAAGGCGATGGTTTCGCCGTCCGGCGACCAGGCGGGGTTGAAGTCCGCCGCCGGATCGGTGGTCAGGCGTTCCGGCGTCCAGCCCTCCACGGGCTTGACGTAGAGGTCCCAGTTATCGCCGCTCTCGCCCTGCCAGGAGAACACGGCGCGCGTGCCGCCGGGGGCGAAGCTGGCGGCCAGTTCCTTTCCGGGATAGGCCGTGAACGGCCGGGTCTGCCAGAGGGCGGGCGCGCCCCGGCCGCCCGGCAGATAGACGGCAACCCCCGCCGCCAGCGCCGCCAGCAGGGCCACGACGCCGAGGGCCGGCAACAGATGTCCGGGATTCCGGTTGCCGGATGCGCTCTCTGCAGGTGCGGCGCCCGCTCCGGCTGCAGCCTCCGTCCCTTCGGGCGCGCCGATGGCCGCCTCAGCCAGCCGGTAGCCGCGCCGCGGCACGGTGACGATCGCCTTCTCCAGCGCCGGGTCGCGGGCCAGCGCGTGCCGCAGCCGCGAGATCGCCCGGTGGAGGCTGTCGTCGCTTACCACCACGTCCGGCCACACCCGCGCCATGAGGTCGTCCCGGCTCACCGTGCCGCCTCCGGCGGCGAGCAGGCACAGCAGCACATCCATGACCTTGGGTTCGAGAACGATCTCCCGGTCCCCCTTCACCAGCCGGTTTTCGCCTTCCAGCACGCGCCAGCCCGCCAGGCTGTGGGCGTCCTGCGGGCCATGCCGCGCCGGGGGTCGGGCATTGACCGGCCTTTCGTCAGGGCGCGGCATTGGCGTGCGAAGAGGAGAGTCGGTCATGCTGATGTTCGTTTTGGGAGCGGCGGAAGCCGCGGAGCGTTGCGTGAGGTCATTCTCAATGAGCCGATGCGCAGGTCAACCGGTGCCGGACCGGCCGCCTGCCGTCCCGCCGGACATGAGGGCCCGCTGCACCGCTGCTCCTTCTACGGCAGCGAGGCGGTGGCGGAGCGTTTGTGGCCGGTTCTCGAGACGGGCTCCAGCCGTCCGTGGTTCGAGGTGCTGGAGGCCTGTACCGGCAGCCCGGAAATGAGCGCCGCGCCGCTGCTGGACTATTTCGCGCCCCTGCGGGACTGGCTCGAACGCCGCAATGCGGGGCGGACTTGCGCGAAATCAGGCTGACATCACCCCGCCGTCAGGACTTCCGCGCCCGCCCCGGCGATCCTTCCGCCCTGCATCTGTATGGAGGACGGTTCATGCTTACACGGTTCAAACTGCTGGCGGCGGCGCTCCCGGCATTGTGTCTCGCCGCCGGGATTGCGGGGGCGAATTCGGAATTGGCCGGCGATCTGCCGCGCAAGGACGGCAAGGCCCTGGAACAGCTTCCGGGGCTCGAGACCCGCTATGATTCGGTAACCGCGGAGGACGGCACGCGCCTGCGCACCATCACCACCCGGCCCGAGGGCGCGGAGGGCCGGCTGCCCGGTCTCTATTTCGTGCAATGGCTTTCCTGCAGCACCATCGAACTCAAGCCCGGCGCGGAGGACGGCTGGAGCGGCATGCAGCGCGGCGTCCTCACGGGTTCGGGCATGGTGGTCCGGCGCACCGAAAAGGCGGGCGTGGGCGACAGCGAGGGCGAGTGCGCCACGCTCGACTATGAAACCGAACTGGCCCATCATCGGCGCGCCTTCGCCGAATTTCTCGAGTCGCCGCAAGTGGACCCGGAGCGCGTCTTCATCTACGGCGCCAGCATGGGCGGCAACATGGCGCCGCTGCTGGCGCAAGGCCATGACGTGGCGGGCGTCATCATCTGGGGCGGCGGCGCCAAGACCTGGTTCGAGCGCATGCTGGGCTTCGACCGGCGGGCGCTGGAGCGCGGCGATACCAAACCCGGCGAGATGCACGAGACCATGAAGCGCCGCGCTGCGTTCCATACGGAATATCTGGTGCGCGGCCGCGATCCTGCGGACATCGCCCGCACCCATCCGGACCTCGAGGGCGTGTGGGACAACATCATCGGCACGGGCGAGGGCAGCCATTACGGCCGTCCCATCGCCTTCCATCACCAGGCGCAGGCGCAGAACTGGCCCGCGGCGTGGGAAAAAATCCGCGCGCCCGTGCTCGTCCTCTACGGCGAATATGACTGGTTCGAGGACGAGGAGGCCCATGCCCTCGTTGCCAATATCGTCAACCGCAATGCTCCGGGCACGGCAAGACTGGTGGTGTTCGACGGCATGAACCACCATTTCTCCGTCTTCCCCGACGCCCGCGCCGCCTTCCGCGAAGAGGGCGGCAAACCGAAGCCCGAACCGGTGGTGCGGGAAATACTGGAGTTTCTGGAGGCGCATAAATAGGGATCGCCGTCCCTGCGGGCGCATTCCATTCACGAAGGAAGTCGCGTGTATTGCCGCCGCCCCGCCGAAGTGGCGCTCTGGCGCGCCACGCAGGCGGGAGGGCGCCGCCCGAAATGCACGTTTTAGCCCATGTGTCTTGCCTCCGGGGCGCCGGACAGAAGCCAGGGCGGGAAGGGAATTGGGGCCA
>JBKHIN010000206.1:0-5847 GCA_046538635.1 Alphaproteobacteria bacterium | reverse complement strand
CCTTGTTCACGCCGGACTCGATCATTTCCCAGTAGAGGTCGTTGCCCTCGCGGGTACGCTCGCCCACGCCGGCAAACACGGAATAACCGCCGTGCTGCTTGGCGACGTTGTTGATGAGTTCCTGAATGAGCACGGTCTTGCCCACGCCCGCGCCGCCGAACAGGCCGATCTTGCCGCCCTTGGCGTAGGGGCACAGCAGGTCGATCACCTTGATGCCCGTCACCAGCATTTCCGACTCCGTGGACTGATCGACGAAGGCGGGCGCCTCCTTGTGGATGGGGCTCCGTTCGTCGTGCTTGATGGGCCCGGCCTCATCGACCGGTTCGCCGATCACGTTCATGATGCGGCCCAGCGTGCCGGTGCCCACCGGAATCTCAATGGGGCCGCCCGTGTCCTTCACCTCCTGGCCACGCACCAGGCCCTCCGTGGCGTCCATGGCGATGGTGCGCACCGTGCTTTCGCCAAGATGCTGGGCGACTTCGAGCACCAGACGGTTGCCGTGATTGTCCGTCTCCAGAGCGTTCATAATGGCAGGGAGGTGTTCGCCGAAGGTCACATCCACCACCGCGCCCATGACCTGGGTAACCTTGCCGGTCTTCGTGGTCTTTGCGGTCTTGTTCATTTCAGCTCCATGCGTCTCAACATGTTCGGCGGCGCCCGCCGCCGCGGTCAGAGCGCCTCCGCGCCCGACACGATTTCGATCAGTTCCCGCGTGATGTTGGCCTGACGGGTGCGGTTGAACTGCAGCGTCAGTTTGTCGATCAGCTCGCCCGCGTTCCGCGTGGCGTTGTCCATGGCGGCCATGCGCGCGCCCTGTTCGCCTGCCCCGTTCTCGAGCAGCGCCCGGAACAGCTGCGCGCTCAGATTCAGGGGCAGGAGGGTGGCGACGATGGACTCCTCGTCCGGCTCGTATTCATAGACCGCCCCCTGAAGATCCGGGCCGTCGAATTCTTCGTCCTCGCCCACGCTCGCCGGAATCAGCCGCCGCGAGGTGGGCTTCTGACTCATGACATTGACGAATTCGGAATAGAAGATCGTGCAGACATCGAATTCGCCCTTGTCGAACATCTCCATGACCCGGCGGCCGATAGCCTGCGCCTGCTCGAATCCGACCGAGCGCACGCCCGAAAAATCCACCGTATCGAGAATGTATTGTCCGTACAGGCGCTTGAGGATGTCCCGTCCCTTTTTCCCTACACAGAGGATCTTCACGGTCTTGCCCGCGGCAAGCAGTTCATCCGCACGGGCCCGCGCGGCACGCACGATATTGGTGTTGAAGGCGCCGCACAGTCCGCGGTCCGCCGTGGCCACGATCAGCAGATGCACGTCGTCGCTTCCCGTCCCGACGAGCAGGCGCGGCGCGGAGGGATCGTCCTTCATGGTGGAGGCCAGATTGGCGAGCACCCGTTCGATCCGGTCCGAATAGGGGCGCGCGGACTCGGCCCGTTCCTGCGCCCGGCGCAGCTTGGCCGCCGAGACCATCTGCATGGCGCGGGTGATCTTCTGCGTGGACTGAACCGACGCGATCCGGTTTTTCAGGTCCTTGAGGCTGGGCATCGCCTTGACCGTCCTTTCGTTTCAGCGCCGCCCGGCGTCACGCGAAGCTTTGGGCGAAGGAAGAGACGGCGTCCTTGAGCTCTTTTTCAAGCTCTTCCGACAGCTCCTTCTCCTCGCGAATCCGCTTGAGGATTTCCGGTTGCTCGGAACGCATATAAGTGAGCAGATGCTCCTCGAAGCGGCCCACATCCTCCACCTTCAGCGGGTCCAGGAAGCCGTTCACACCGGCATAGATGACCACAACCTGTTCCTCCACAGGCATGGGCGAATACTGGCCCTGCTTCAGAAGCTCGGTAAGGCGCGCGCCGCGGTTCAGCAGCCGCTGGGTGGCTGCGTCGAGGTCGGAGCCGAACTGGGCAAAGGCCGCCATCTCGCGGTACTGCGCCAGTTCCAGCTTGACCTTGCCGGCCACCTGCTTCATCGCCTTGACCTGCGCCGCGGAGCCCACCCGGCTGACCGAGATGCCCACATTCAGCGCGGGGCGGATGCCCTGATAGAAAAGGTCCGTCTCGAGGAAGATCTGACCGTCGGTAATCGAAATCACATTGGTGGGGATGTAGGCCGACACGTCGTTGGCCTGGGTCTCCACGATGGGCAGCGCCGTCAGCGACCCGGCGCCATGATTTTCGTTGAGCTTGGCGGCCCGCTCCAGCAAGCGCGAGTGGAGATAGAACACGTCGCCCGGATAGGCCTCGCGGCCCGGCGGGCGGCGGAGCAGCAGCGACATCTGCCGGTAGGCGACCGCCTGCTTGGACAGGTCATCGTAAATGATGAGGGCGTGCATGCCGTTGTCGCGGAAATACTCGCCGAAAGTGCAGCCCGCAAAGGGCGCGAGAAACTGCAGCGGCGCAGGCTCGGAGGCCGTCGCGGCGACGACCACGGTGTAGTCCATCGCGCCCGCGTCCTCCAGGGTCTTGACGATCTGGGCGACAGAGGAACGCTTCTGCCCCACCGCCACATAGATGCAGTAGAGCTTCTGGCTTTCGTCGCCGGATTCGTTGATCTGCTTCTGGTTCAGGATGGTGTCGATGGCGATGGCCGTCTTGCCGGTCTGCCGGTCGCCGATGATCAGTTCCCGCTGGCCGCGGCCGATGGGGATCAGCGCGTCCACAGCCTTGAGGCCGCTCTGCATCGGTTCGTGCACGGACTTGCGCGGCAGAATGCCCGGCGCCTTGACGTCCACCCGGCGGCGTTCCTCCGACTCGATGGCGCCCTTGCCGTCGATGGGATTGCCCAGCGGGTCCACCACGCGGCCCAGCAACCCCTTGCCCACGGGCACTTCCACGATGGCCCCGGTGCGCTTGACCGTGTCGCCTTCCTTGATCTCCCGGTCGGAGCCGAAGATCACAACGCCCACATTGTCCGTTTCCAGGTTCAGGGCCATGCCCCGGATGCCGCCCGGAAATTCCACCATCTCCCCGGCCTGCACATTGTCCAGACCGTAGATGCGGGCAATGCCGTCGCCGATCGACAGGACCTGGCCCACCTCGGTGACCTCGGCCTCGGTGCCGAAATTTTTGATCTGTTCCTTGAGAATGGCGGAAATTTCCGCGGCCTGGATGTCCATCAGCCAGCCTCTCTCATTGCGATGTGAATGTTTGCCAGTTTGGTGCGCAGCGAGGTGTCGATAAGTTTCGAGCCGACCTGCACCACGAGGCCGCCGATCAGATCCTCATCGACTTCGGTCTCCAGCCGCACATCCTTGCCGAGCGATTTCTTCAGACGCTCGGAGAGTTGGGAAATCTGTTCTTTCGTCAGCGGCTGCGCGCTGCGCACACGGGCCGATTCTTCCCCGCGCTTTTCCGCCAGCAGCCGCGAGAAGGCGCGCGCCATGTCCGGCAGCGCGAAAAGCCGCCGGTTATGCGCCACGAGCCCGACGAATTTGCGCGTCAGTTCATGGGCGCCGGCCTTGTCCAGGATCGCGCCCATGGCCTGCGCCTGATCCTCGCGCGAAAACTGCGGGGAGCGCACCAGCCGCGCCAGATCCGCGCTTTCGGCGATCATCCGGCGCAGCCCGGTCAAATCCGCCTCCACGGCATCGAGCGCCTTCGCCTCGTCCGCCAGTTCGAACAGCGCTATGGCGTAACGCCCGGCAATGCCGCCGACCAGAGTGTTGTCCTCCGTCACCTGAAATTCTCTCGGTATTGAAAACCGCTTCCCGCGTCGCGCGGTCCAAATCCCTTGAAACGGCTTGAGGTTTCGTGCGGGCATGAGGAGCGCGGGCCCCGCCCCTGCCAAGCCGCGCGTTTGCTAGCACAGCTTACCAGGTGGTGCAATAAACGGCCGGAAGGCAAAAACGGACGGAAAGCCGCAGGCGTACTTCGCGTTTACCCTGTGTCCTTCCGGCCCCGGTCTGCGTGTGCGCCGCGCCGCCCTTCCCTCGGCATTTCCCCGCTGCCCGGCTTGGTTTATGTATCGGACAACGACCCTTTACCGGGCTCACATCGGGGGAGTACCGCGTTGACCTCACCGGCCGCCATTCCCGCCTCTTCGCGGGCTGTCCGCCTGCGCGCGCTGATGGATCGCCTGCGGCGGCTCTCGCGCTTCTGGCTGCCCTGCGCCGTGCTGGTGCTGCTGGGCACTCTCCTGATCGCCGATACCTGGGACGTCTTTTCCGCCACCTGGGACGAGCCCGCCCATATCGCGGGCGGCATGGAGCTTCTGGGCAACGGCACCTATGACTATGAGCCCCTGCATCCACCCTTCGGACGTGTGGCGACCGCGCTGGGGCCGTATTTCGCAGGCGCCCGCCATGCGGGCGAGGCAGACATCTGGCAGGAGGGCCGGAACATCCTCTACGAGCAGGGCGATTACTGGCAAACGCTGACCCTGGCCCGGTTGGGCGTGCTGCCCTTCTTCGTTCTGGCGGCGGTGATGACCGGGCTGATGGCGCGGCGCTTCTTCGGCACGGCGGCCGGCGTGGCCGCGGTGGCGCTATTCGTCACCACGCCGTTTCTCCTGGGCCTCGGCGGCCTGGCCGTTACCGACATGGCGGTGACGGCCTTATACCTCACCGCCGTGCTCGCCTTCCTGCGCTGGCTGGATACGGGACGGCATGTGGACGCGGCGCTGCTGGGGCTGGCCACGGGGCTCGCCGTCATGTCCAAATATTCCGCCATTCCCTGGCTGGCGTTGACCTTCGCCGCCATTCTCGTGCTGCGCTGGGGCTTCGGCGGGAAGAGCCCCCTGCCGCTGGTGACCTCCCGGCGCGCGAGGCTGGGCGCGGAACTTTCGCTCATTGCCGTGCTCGTCACCATCTGGGCCGCGCACGGATTTCTCTTTACCCGCATGGACCTGACCGGGCGGGAAGCGGAAAAGGCCGCCATCGAAACCGCTGCGGCCCCGGCCGCGGCGACAATGCAGGAGGAAGAGAGCGGCGTTCCCGTGCCGCTGTTCATGAAAAGCGTGCCGGACGGCATCGCCTCGGTGCTGGCCCACAATGCGCAGGGCAAGGAAACTTTCTTTCTGGGTGAATGGCTCGACGAACCGCACCCGCTGTTCTTCCCGGTAACGATGGGCGTGAAGCTTCCTCTCCCGCTGCTCATTCTGGGCCTTGCCGGGCTGGGCCTGACGGTGTGGTACGGGGCCGCAAGACGGCAATGGACGGCGCTGATACCCGCTGCCGCTTTCGCGCTCATCCTTGCGGTGGGCATGCTCAGCAATCTGAATTACGGCCTGCGCCATGTGCTGCCGCTGCTTCCGCTGCTGTGCATCATGGCGGCGGGCGGCGGAGCGATTGCGCTCTCGCTCCTTTCCGCTTACGGACGGATCACGCAGGCCGGTACGGGCGCAGTGCTCTCCGTGCTGCTCGTCTGGCAGGCGGCGGGTACGGCAAGTGCGCATCCGGATCATCTGGCCTGGTTCAACGAACTCGCGGGCGACCGTCCGGAGGACATCGTCGTTCTGGGCGATCTGGACTGGGGGCAGGACCTGCACCGGCTTTCGCAAACGCTGGAGAAGCTGGACGTGGAGCGTTTTCACCTGCTCTATATCGGCTCCGCCCTGCCCGAACGGCACGGCCTGCCGCCCTTCGAGCCGCTCGATCCCGAAGGCCCACCCGTCACCGGGTGGGTGGCGGCGCATCTGCGCGCCTCGGTGATGTTTCCCGAGAAGCTCCGCTGGCTGACCGAACGCGAGCCGGTGGCCCGGGCCGGAAAAACGTTCCGCATATACCGGGTACCGGAAGCGGATGAATTGGAGGATGCAAAATAACTCTGGTTGCCAAAAGTGGATTCTCGGCAGTCGGTGGCGGTCCCCGGGTTCCGCCTTCGGCGGCTCCCAGGATGACAG